>JBLNBI010000198.1:0-3350 GCA_050259815.1 Actinomycetota bacterium
CCTTGGTGTGCTCCTTGAAGTGACCGGTCAGATCGTTGATGCGGGCGGTCAGCAGAGCGATCTGCACTTCGGGGGAACCGGTGTCGCCCTTGGCGCGCTGGTAGTCGCCGACGATGCCGGCTTTTTGTTCGGTGGTGATAGCCATGTCAAACTCTCTTTCTTGTGGAAACGACGCCGCCCCGGTTTGATAGAGCAAGCGCCAATATTGAACACATTTTCCGTAGACAACGGAAACCGCGAATTGTATCAGATTATTCCTGTAGTTGTACCAGGCGCTTCGGCTTCAGCAACCCATCCGGCCCCAGTTCCCCCATCCCGATCAGGCGGCCATCGGCGTAAACCCGGTACTTGCCGAGCTCGCCGACCCAAGGGACGGGATTGCCGTGCCCGAAACGCAGCACTGCTGCAGCATCCAGGCGGGCTTCCGGCAGGGTCCGGAGCAGCGCGTCAACCGGTTGAAGGCGAGCCTGCCTATCCTCCTCCGCCATGGCTTCCAGGTCCGCAAGGGTGACGCTGCCATCCAGGCTCAATGGTCCGACCCCGGTACGGCGAAGGGCTGTCAGATGGGCGCCGCAGCCCAGGGCTTCGCCCAGATCGGCGGCCAGGACGCGAATATAGGTTCCCTTGCTGCACTTCACCCGCAGGGACAGACTGTCGCCAGCGAAGTCAAGCAACTCTATGGCGTGGATGGTTACCGGCCGTGCCTCCCGCTCCACCTCGATGCCTTGGCGTGCCAGCTCGTAGAGAGGACGGCCGCCCCGCTTCAGGGCCGAGTACATGGGCGGCACCTGGAGAATATCTCCGCTGAATCTGGGGAGCGCAGCCAGGATGTCGGCCTCGGTGGCGGCCACCGGCCGGGTGGAGAGTATCTGTCCCTCGGCGTCGCCGGAATCGGTGATCACGCCGAGCTTCAGGGTCGCCTCATAGGTCTTGTCCGCATCCAGGAGATCGGCGGAAAACTTGGTCGCCTCGCCGAAGCACAGGGGCAGCAGACCCGAAGCCAACGGGTCCAGCGTGCCCGTATGACCACCCTTCGCGGCGGAAAAGAGCCGACGGGCCTTCTGCAGGGCATCGTTGGACGACAGACCAATCGGTTTGTCGAGCAACAGGACGCCATCGACCTGTTTCCAGGCCCGTTTTTTCTGCATCTGCATGGGAGGAATTATTCTTCCGGCGTTTCGTCGGCCGGCGTCTGGTCGCTGATCGCCTTGGCCTCGTCGATCAGTTGGCTGAGGCTCGCGCCCCGCTCCAGGGAAGCATCGTGCACGAAATGGAGTTCCGGCAGGGTGTGAATCTTGATGCGCCGCCCCAATTCCCGACGCAGGAAGCCCGAGGCCCGCTTCAGGCCCTTCTGGATGTCCGGCAGGTGCTCGGCGTTCAGGGTGGTGAAATACACCTTGGCGTGGGCGTAGTCCGGCGTCAGCTCAACCTCAGTGATACTGATCATGCCGACCCGGGGATCCTTGAGTTCGGTCTGGATGAGCACCGCCAAATCCCGGCGGATCTGCTCGGAAACACGGTCGGATCGATTAAAGCTTTTCTTCACGGTTCAGCAACCCAATACTTAAAAGCGAAATCCGGGCGAGGCGCCCCTTCCGAAGACAGTGCTATTGCACGGCAAGGAAGGGGCAACGCTGCCCGGACGAGCCAGCCCCTTACAGGGAACGGGCGACTTCCTGGATTTCGTAGACTTCCAGCTGATCGCCTTCCTGGATATCGTTGTTGTTCTTCAACGACAGGCCGCACTCGAAGTTGGAACGGACTTCCTTGACGTCGTCCTTGAACCGCTTGAGCGACTCGAGTTCGCCATCCCACTGCACGACGTTGTTGCGCAGCAGACGGACGCGGGAGCCACGCTTGACGACGCCTTCCAGCACGTAGCAGCCGGCGATGGCGCCGACCTTGGAAACGTGGAAGACCTGGCGGATCTCCACCAGACCGGTGATTTGCTCGCGCTTCTCCGGCGACAGCATGCCAGACAGAGCGGACTTCACCTCATCCACAGCGTCGTAGATCACGTTGTAGTAACGGATATCGACGCCAAAGTTCTCGGCGACCTTACGGGCGCCTGCATCGGCCCGAGTGTTGAAGCCGATAATGACGGCCCCGGAAGCCTGGGCCAGGTTGACGTCGGATTCGCTGATCGCGCCGACCGCGCCGTGGATGATCTGGACACGCACCTCGGCGTTCGACAGCTTGGCCAGGGTCTGCACCAGGGCCTCCTGCGAACCTTGCACGTCGGCCTTGACGATTAGCGGCAAGGTCTTGACCTCACCCTCTTCCATCTGCTGGAACATGTTCTCCAGCTTGGCGGCCTGCTGCTTCGCCAACTTCACATCGCGGAACTTGCCTTGGCGGAAGAGCGCGATTTCACGGGCCTTCTTCTCGTCGCTGAGGACAATGGCTTCCTCGCCGGCGGCGGGCACATCGGACAGGCCCAGGATCTCCACCGGAATGGAAGGACCGGCCTCGTTCACCGCCTTGCCATTTTCGTCCAGCATGGCACGGACCCGGCCGAACACCTGGCCGGCGAGAACCACGTCGCCGCGCTTCAGGGTACCGGACTGGACCAGCATGGTGGCCACGGCACCGCGCCCCTTGTCGAGGCGAGCTTCAATGATGAGACCCTTGGCCGGCGCTTCCTTCTGCGCCTTCAGTTCAAGAATTTCAGCCTGCAGCAGGACCTGCTCCAGCAACTCGTCGATACCGGTGCCCTTCTTGGCAGAAACCGGGCAGAACGGGGAGTCGCCGCCGTATTCTTCCGGGATGACACCTTCGGCCACCAGCTCCTGCTTGACGCGGTCGGGATTGGCATCCGGCTTATCGATCTTGTTCACCGCCACCACCAGGGGCACGCCGGCCGCCTTGGCGTGGTGGATCGCTTCCTTGGTCTGGGGCATCACGCCGTCGTCGGCGGCCACCACCAGAATGACGATGTCGGTCGCCTTGGCACCGCGGGCACGCATCGCCGTAAAGGCCTCGTGACCCGGAGTATCCAGGAAGGTGATCATGCCGCGCTCGGTTTCCACGTGGTAGGCGCCGATGTGCTGGGTAATGCCGCCGGCTTCGCCCGCCGCCACTTTGGCGCGGCGGATGTAGTCCAGCAGGGAGGTCTTGCCGTGGTCGACGTGGCCCATGACGGTGACCACCGGAGCGCGGGGCTCCAGGGGCACGTCCTTGGCTTCGCTTTCGTCCACCAGGAAGGCGTCGGGATCGTCCAGCTTGGCGGCAAGCGCCTTGTGGCCCATCTCTTCCACCACGATCATGGCGGTTTCCTGGTCCAGGACCTGGTTGATGGTGACCATGGAACCCATCTTCATCATGGTCTTGATGACTTCCGTCGCCTTCAC
>JBLNBI010000199.1:0-19403 GCA_050259815.1 Actinomycetota bacterium
TTGCCGCTCTGG
Source organism: Actinomycetota bacterium (assembly GCA_050259815.1). Taxonomy (GTDB): domain Bacteria; phylum Pseudomonadota; class Gammaproteobacteria; order Burkholderiales; family Rhodocyclaceae; genus JAGTRP01. The sequence goes on from JBLNBI010000199.1 coordinate 13, forward strand.
TCGGCGAGGGCCGGGGTTGCCAGGACCGCGCCAGCAGCCAGGGCCATCATCGTGTTCAGTATCTTCATCGTCGCCACCTTATTTCTTCGAGCCGGCCGGTTGGGCAAGCTTCTGGATCATGCTCTCGTGCACCTGGGTCGGGGTGCCGGGCTTGGCGGAATGGCAGAGGTTGCAGTTCTCCACGGACCAGGCGACTTCGCCGTTGTGGCAGGCGCCGCAGAACTGGCCGTCGATGATCTTCACCATGTTGATCTCGTTGCCGCCGGCCTTGAACTTGAAGCCGAGGTCGGCGTGGCAGACCTTGCAGCGGAAGCGGACGCGATGGAACCAGTGGGGGAAGACGACGGGACGCATGCCGGCGCCGTCGGAATAGTTATTGATGACGACGTCGCCATATTCAGCCTGCGCATCGTGGACATCCACGAACAGGATGGCGAAGAGCGCCATTATCAACCCCAGTACGAGGCTGCCCTTCCTGCTTATCGATTTGTTCATTGCAAATTCCCCAGATTTGATTCGGTAGTCGGCGACCCGAAGTCCCTGAGCAGTTAGTACGCGCCAATCTGCCGGGTCACCTGGAAAAAGAGCAGAGCATTTTTCTTGCCACCCGTGTCGTTCATGATGGCGGAGGCCCGCAGGTCGAGCATGCCGATGCGGTAATCCAGGCGGTTGTCGACGCTGTAGCGGTTGCGCTGGTACTGGGCATTGGGGTCGCCCATGAGCCGGTCGTCCCGCAGCAGGCTGTCGGCGGTGAACAGGAAGGTGTAGCGCAGGCCGGGGACCGTGGCGAAGCGGGTATGGGTGTAGGACGCGTTGCCCACCAGGGTCATGCGCTGGTTGGTAATCTGTTGGCCCATGCCGTCCGTGGTCGCCTTCTGGGTCTGGTCGGCCCAGTTGAAGCTCAGGTTAACCGTCGCCGAGGAGCGCGGACTCAGTTGCCCGAAGCCGTTGAAGCCCAATCCCAGGGTCTGGTAGTGCTGGGCATTGGCGCCATTGGTCATGACATCGGAGAAGGTGGTGTTCACCGAGCCGTTGAACCGTTCCCCCATGGCCAGGCGGTAGCTGCCCATGGCGCTGTGGCTCAGGTTGGTGCTGTTGCCCACCACCTGGTTCTGGTACATGGCCGCATTCTGGGCCAGGGTCAGGGAGATGGAGTCGGTATCCGACAGGTTGAAATTGCGCCCCAGGGAGTGCCCGGCCTGGACCGCGGTAAAGACGTTGGAACTGGAATTTCCGGTGCCGCTCTGCCAGGCCAGGTTGCCGCCGGTATTCCAGTTATAAGAAAAATTCCCAATAGTGAGAGGGTCGCCGGAATAGGTGGCGGCGCTGTTCACCAGGGTGAAGAGCCGGGACCCGGCCATGTCGGTCACGTAGTTCGCGGTCCCCGATCCATTGACCGAGAAATTGGGGGAGAAGCGATAGTAGGCGGAGGTGGTTCCGGTCAGCCGCTGGGACTGGTTCATGCTGTTGCCGGTGGAGGTCCGGCTGTCCGCATAGGTGACGCCCGCATTCAGGGTCAGGGGCTGGTCCTCGTCATCTTCGAACTCGGGTCGCCAGGAAGCGGCGGTACCCATCTGGATGAACTGCCCCCGGTACTGGCTGATGACGCCGCCGGCCCCGCCGGTGTTGTAGCGCAGGGTGTTGTCGGTGATGTTGGAGAAGGCCTGGATGGAGATATTGTCCTGGGGGTTGTAGGTGTGGGACGAGTTGATGGAGAAGAGGCTGGTCCCCTCCCCCGTCCCCTGCCGGTCGCTCACCGAATACCGCGCATTCACGCCGTTGTTCATCCCGCCCAGGGCGGTGGTGTAGCTGCCGTACAGGGCGGTCACCGTGTCCTTCACCCCTGCCTGGCCATCGATGATGCTGTAGTCGAAGCCGCCGGAGGCATTGTGCAGGCTGTCCTCGGACCGGTAGCTCTGGCGCGCGCCGAAACGGGTTTCCGTGTAGGTGGAAGCCAGCACCTGGCTGGCCGTCCGGCTGTCCGAACGGCTGAAGTTGGCATTGAAGGGGAAGCGGCTGGAGGGGAACAGGTCCACGTTGGCGTTGCCCACCAGGGAACTGTTGCGGGTGCGCGAATCCAGGCCGGTCCCGCTGCTGAAATTATTGGTTCCGGAAACCAGGCCGAGGCTGCCCGACACCTGGGAGAACCAGGGGGCGTAGATGTAGCTGGAGGCCCGGATATTGGAGTTGAACACCTGGTCCAGGGTGCGGACCTTGTCGCTGCTGGTGTTCTGACGAATGCTGTAGCCCACGGAACCCATCCAGCGGATGGGCGGGATGGCCCAGCCGGTAAGGCCGCTGCCCTCGGACGAGTCGTCGGCGGCCGGAGCGGGCGCTGCGGGGAAAGGAGCCGGCGGGCGCAGGCCCAGGGCATCCTGCCCGGGGGCCATTCCCGGAGCCATTCCCGGAGCCATTCCCGGAGCCATGCCGGGGCCCGGGACGGGGTCCTGGTCGTACGGATCTGCGCCCATGGCCGGCCCGACGCCCGGAGGCGGCATCCGGCCGCCCGGGACATTGCCGGGGAATCCCAGGTTGCGGGAGGGCATGAGGCCCAGGCCGTTGTCGTAGCGGGAACTCCAGCGGGGCTGGCGGCTGGAGCCGGTCTGGGGCAGCAGCACCTGGGCCAGGCGCAGGGGATATTCGGTGGGGCGGGAAGGGGCCTGGGGCGCCGGCCCGGACCATGGCGTGGCGATGACGGCGGTGCCGCGGGACAGGGAAAGGGCGAGGTCCGGTCCGGAATCGTCCTGGAAGGCGGGCGCCTGCCCGCCCACGGCATCGAGGGCAGCACTGAGCCGCAGCGCCAGCCCGTCGGCTCCCGCCGCCCAGGCCGCCACCGGCAGAAGGCAGATTAAAGCGCTCCCCGCCGCCACGACGGCGGAGCGCCTACCGGACCTTTTTGCCCGGATTCTGTTTGATCGCTTGCCCACCGCCTATCGGGAAGGTATCGCTAACCGCCCTTACCTTCCTTTGACCCCGTAGCCAGCTGATGATGGATCTTCACGTCTGCCGAAGCCGTCAGGCTTTCCAGCAGGCCCTTCCAGGCTTGTTCCTGGCGCTCCCGAAGGAGCAGTTCCTTGGCCCGCTTGGCCACGTCGGCAAACGCCCGCTTCTTGGGGGGCAGGCGCTCTTCCAGGCGGAAGATGGCCACCCCTTCAAGGGTGTCGATGGGCGCATTGACCTTGCCCAGTTCGAAACTGTCGATACGCTCCTGCAGGGCCTCGGGCAGCATGCCCCGGTGCAGGTAGCCCATGTCGCCGCCGTCGTCGGCGAACTTGCCGTTGGAGTGGAGCCGGGCGGCTTCCTGGAAGTCGGCGCCGGCGGACAGGCGCTTGTAGATGGACGCCGCCTCTTCCCGGGCCGACTGCCAGACGGTCGACGGAGAGGACGGATCCACCGCCAGGAGAATGGCGGACAGGCGCAGTTTCTCGGGTTCGGTAAAAAGTTCGGGCTGGCGGTCGTAGAAGGCCTTGGCCTCGTCGTCGCTCGGTTCGGCGACCTGGCGCACGGCCTGCTCCAGGCGGGCCAGTTGATTCTGCTCACCCAACTGCTTGCGCAGGCCGGGCAGCAGGCTCTCCCGCCGTTCCTTCCAGACCGGGGAACCGGCGTATTGGCGCTCGTAGCCGGCGACGGCTTCTTCCACCGCCTTTTCGTCCGGGGCGATGCCGCGCCGCTCTGCCTCCTCGAGGAGGAGAACACGCTGCACCAGCTTGTTCTTGGTCTCTTCCCGAGCCTGCTGCAACTGGGCGTCGGGAACCTGGCCGTGGTAGAACTTCTGCCGCACCAGGCCAGCGAAGGCCGATTCGTACTCCCGCAGGGAAATGGCATGGCCGTTGACCGTGGCGAACACATCGGAATGAGCCGATGGGGCCGCGGACTGGGCGCCGGCATCCGAACCGGCAGCATCCTGCGCCGCAACCGCCCAGGTCGCCGAGGACAGCACGAGGGGGGCGATGAAACACCAGGGCCGCAGGCGGCGTACGAATTGACCAGAAATCACTTGCTTCTCCTTCATGAAAAAGCGGGCCGGGCCCAATTACCCGGCCCGCTTCAGGGGCATTCAGATGTTCAGAGCGCCCGCATTACTTGGTGTGGCAGGACAGACACACGCCGCTGCTGGCCTGGGACACGCGCAGGAAGGCGACCTGGTTGGTGTCCTTGGCTTCCACGTGGGGATCGTGGCAGGAAGCGCACTCCACGTAGGGCTTGGCGGTGTTGCCGTTGGTGGCTTCGGTCCGGGTGTAGAGGATCATGTCGGTCTTTTCCCGGTTAGCCGTGCCGCCGGTGGTATCAACCCACCACAGGTTCTTGGTGGCATGCTTGGTGGCGTCCTTGAAGTCCTTGTCGCCACAGGTACCGGTGGAACCGCCGGTATAGGTGGTGGTGGAAGAACCGCCGCAGTACTCGATGCCGATCGGGTGGTCGTTGGTCAGGTCGCCGTTGCTGCCGTTGGTCAGGTTGGCAACGCCGGTGATCTTGTTGGAACCGGCCCAGGTGTAGCCCTGGCTGGCACCGGCACCACCGCCCACGCCCCAGCCGGAACCGGCGGCGTTGATCATGTTGTCCATGGCCTGGGTGCCGTCATGGCAGGACAGACAGGCCAGGGAAACGGAACCCACCGGAACGATCGCGCCATCGATGGTGGTGGTGGCGGTCGCGGCGTTGGAGTTATAGACGTTGTAGGTGGTGCCAGGCAGAGCCTTGTTCCACAGAGGCGCAGCAACGGCGGTATTGGAACCGTGCGGGGTGTGGCAGAACACACAGATTTCCTCAGTGCCGTTGGTGGCGTGGTTGGTGCCCGTGCCGGCGCTGCCCAGGTTGTGCTTGGTGTTGGCGATGCCCGCCACAGCCTGCTGGCTGGCAACTGCGCCCAGCACCAAGGCAGCCGCGGCGAACAGCTTCACCAGCGTGCCGGTCAATCCGACCTTGTTGGTTTTTCCATTCATAGAAACCTCCATTCCCTCGAAAATTGAAAACTGCGAATTAGTTGCTCCCGCCCGAGCCTTACTGAGCAGGGATCGTGCCAATCGGGTTTACGAAATGCTTCCAAGCCCCTGAAATCCGTAGACTTTTGCTTGACGGAAAGAAGGGGCGATTGCCTGCAAACCCTGATGGCATGGGGTTTCCGGGGAGATAGGACGAATTCCGCGGGAAGCCGGGCAAGGGATAGGGGCCGCCCCGGGCGGCAGGGGCCGGACGGGGCGCCGGCTTTCTCGACCCCAGCGTCATTTGACATGGATCAAGGGATTCCCCTAATCGGCGCAGGGAATATTCTTCGGAACAGGAAAAGCCCCTTCCCAGGAACGGGAAATCCAAAAGGAAAAAGGGGGCTGGGCCGCCCCCTGGCCGCCCAGCCCCCTTCCGGAGGATACGGAGATATCAGCGCTGAACGATGGCCCGGGCCCGCCGGCCCAGGAAGCCCCCTTCGGCGGACAAGGCGAAGGGCCGATAGACATCCACCCGCTTGAACCACTGGTCCACCACATAGATGCGGCCGTCCTCATCCACGTAGATGCCCGAGGGCAGCATGTAACGGGCGGGGCCGTCGGTTTCGGAGCGCTCCCCGACGTACATCAGGAGTTCACCCTCGGCGTTGAATATCTGGAAATTCCCGAAAGCGGAATCCACCACGTAGACGTTGCCGTCCCGGTCGGTGGCCACCTCCTTGGGACGGGCGAAGTTGCCCAGCTGCTTGCCGATGGAGCCGAAGCTCTGGATGTACTTGCCATTGCGGTCGAAGATCTGAACCCGGAAGTTGCCCCCATCCACCACGTAGATGTTCCCGTTCTTGCCGATGGCCGCGTCCCGGGGCAGGTTGAATTCGCCCGGGCCGTTGCCCCGCTTGCCGATGTCGAACAGGTGGTTGCCGTTCACCGCGTCGAACACCCGCACCCGGTGGTGCTCGGAGGAGACGCCGCCGATATCCACCACCAGCACTCGCTGGCCGGCGGAATCGACGGTGACGCTGGACAGGCGGTCGAAGGACTTGGGACCGCCGATCTTGCGCAGGAACTTGCCATCCCGGTCATAGACCATGATGGCCTTGGCCGTGGCATCCGCCACATAGACGTTGCCGGCCCCGTCCACATCCAGGCCCAGGGGTTTGGTGAGGGGACCCCGCTCGTCTTCGCCGATCTTGAAGTAGCGTCCCTCGGGAATGTCGAAGACCTTGACGAAGCGGTCCGCCGAGTCGCTCACGAAGACGCGCCCCCGGTTCACCGCCACCGCGTAGGGCTTGCTCATGGGCTCGTTGTTCTCCAACTGGCCGGTGAGCACCCGTTTCAGCTCGCTGTCGGACTTCTGGGCCACCACGTCGGCGCTGCCCCGGATGCTCCGCTCGAAGACGAAGCGGGGCTCGTCCGGCGGCGCCGGGAAGACGACATCGGACTTGCCGGCATTCTTCTTCTGGGCCTCCTGGACCGGCGCGCAGGAACACAGGAAGACCCCGGCGGCCAGGGCCGCCAGCCACTTCCCGGTCCTCGATTCAGAGATTTTCATTTTCATACCACCCCCGGCACACAACATGGCGTCACTTGTCGTGACAGGTTAAGCAAAGCTTGCTGCCCTCGTTGGACACTCTCAGGAAGAGGGGCCGGGCAACATGCGGATCATGACAACTGCTGCATTCAATGTAGGGCGTCTCGCCCTCTTCGCCATCCTCATCCACCTGGCGGGCGTAGAGGGGCAGGTCGGCGCGGCCCCGCACGGCGTTGATGCCGGTGGCCGAGACCCACCACACGCTACGGTTGTCCACCATGCCCTTGCTCGGCAGCTTGAAGTCCTGGACGAATTTGAGGAACTGGGCCCCCCGGGAAACCCCCGTCTCGGAGGCGTGCTCCTCGGTGGCCTTGGCGCCGCCCTGGCGCTTCAGGAAGCCCCGGTAGGGAACGCCGAAGGGGTGGTCGCTCATGCCGCCCGTGACCTGGAAGGCCTGGTTGGAATCGTGGCAGGACAGGCAGGCGATGGATTGGGAACCCACGGCCATCTTCCCGAATTGCTTGCGCCCGATGTCGTCGAACATGACGAAATCGTGGCTCTTGATGGATGGCTGCCAGGCAGGCTGGGCCGCCACGCCGCTCCGGCCGTCGGGAATCACCGGCAATTGGGGCGTATGGCAGAAGACGCAAACCTCGTCGGCCTCCACCATGTTGCGGTTACGGGCCAGGTTGTGGGGCGTGGCGCGGATGTCCGCCGCCGTCGCCAGGCGCGGGGAATACCCGTCCAGGGACATCCATAGCGCCGCCGCGATGCCGCAGGTGGCCGCCGCGCCGCGCCAGCGCCCGGCCGGGATGGCTATGTCTTGGAACCTCATGGATTCGTGCGCTGCCTCCCGTTGTCGCCGATTCATTTCTTTATTCTGAGAAAAAAACCGCAGCCCGACAACTCGGGCTGCGGCAAAAAAGCCGCCGGAAGACGAAGGGGGGAGATGAATCGATCCATCAATCCGGCAGCCCGTCGGAACCTGTGCCACTCCTGTAGGTCATCTTTTGATCGGCGCGACCATGAAATCCAGCGCCGCATTCGCTTCGCCAATGGAGAGAGAGGCATTCCCACCCTTGGGCGGCATCCCCCCCTTCCCCTTGAGGACCGACAACAGCAAATCGGCCCGCCCAATAGCCACCCGCCCCAGCCAGTCCTGGGAATTCCCGGGACGGGGGGCGCCGCCCACCGCATTGGTATGGCAACGGGCGCAATGCTGCGCATAGACCTCAGCGCCGCTGAAGTCCGAAGACATGGGCGTTCCCCAGGCCAGGACAGCGTGGCCGGCGAAAACCAGCGGAAGAAGTCTATACAGTCGCATCGGCATCTTTTCTTGCCCTCCAATGACCCGACCAAAGCCTGCTTCTGGCAGACTTCAATCCGTGCGTCGAATGGCCTATCCAACTAGCAACACGCATGCCACTTCCCGTTTTCGGGAATGTGGCCCGTTTTTTGCGTTAGTTACGGGATAACATTCCAGTCAAAGGAAAACGATTCATGCCGTCGCTTACCGCTCCCCAGCGTCTTTCCGGAATTCTCGGGCTTTGCCTGCGCCAGGTCGCCTGGCTGGCCCTGGCCGCCTGCTGCGCCACCGCCTGGTCCGGCGAACGCCCCCTAAAGGGCGGCCCGATCAAGCCGGACGTCCTCTATCACAACTACTGCTCGGTCTGCCACGGCGACCACGGCGACGGCAACAGCCGGGCCAAGGGCAGCCTGGTGCCGCCCCCCCGGGACTTCACCCGGGCCAGCGAACTGACCCGCGACACCATGCTGACCATCGTCAAATATGGGAAACCGGGCACTGCCATGACCGCCTGGACCACCCAACTCAACGACCAGGAAATCGAGGCGGTAGTGGATTACGTCCGCAAGACCTTCATGCAGGTGGCCCTCGACCCGCGCCTGCAGCGGGGCAAGGCGGTCTACGCCCAGAGCTGCATGGTCTGCCACGGCGACAAGGGCCAGGGCGCCAACATCATCGTCGGACTCATCCCGCCCCGGGACTTCACCACGCCCCAGGCCCGCACCGAGCTGACCCGGGAGCGCATGATCAATTCCGTGACCAACGGCCGCGTCAATACCGCCATGGCCGCATTCAAGGACCGCCTCTCCCCGGCCGACATCGAAGCCGTGGTGGATTACGTCCGCTCCGGCCTCATGCTCCCCGCCACGGCCAACGCCATCTCCGGCACCAATGCCCATGCCGGGCGCAACGGGCCGGCGGAAGCCGAGAACATGATGGACCAGCCCTTCGCCGCCGGCCTGGTGGGCAACGCCGCCAAGGGCGAGAAGTTCTACATGGCCAACTGCGCCACCTGCCACGGCGCCAAGGGTGACGGCAAGGGACCCCGGGCCTACTTCATCAACCCGAAGCCGAGAAACTTCCGCGACCCGGGCTTCAGCAAGACCTTCAACCGCCCCGCCATCTACACCGCCGTTTACCAGGGTCGCCTGGGGGCCGAGATGCCGGCCTGGAGCAAGGTCCTGAACGACCAGGAGATCGCCGACGTGAGCGAATTCGTCTTCAAGGCCTTCGTGCAGCCCGCCAAGAAGGCTGCCCCCGCAACCGGAGGCAGCCGTTGATCCTGGGCCGGTTGGCAACCCGGGCGGCCCGCTCCACACTGGCCGCCCTTTCCCTCCTTCCGGCCCTGGCCGCCCTCCCGGCCCAAGCCGCCGATTCGCTGGCGGCGGGCCGGGCGGTCTATAACTTCCGCTGCTATTTCTGCCACGGCTATTCCGGCGACGCCAAGACCCTGGCGGCCACCTACCTCAATCCCCGCCCGACCAATTTCCAGGCCGCCGATCCCGCCCAGTTCAACCGGGAGCGGGTCCTCGCCGCCCTCCACCAGGGCCGCCCCGGCACTGCCATGAAGCCCTTCAAGGGCATCATCAGCGAAGCCGAAATGCAGGCGGTGGCGGACTTCGTGGTGGAGGAATTCGTCAAGAACAAGGCCGCCAACACCCATTACCACACCCCGGAGAACGGCTGGCCCGACCATGACCGCTACCGGGCCGCCTTCCCCTTTGCCAAAGGCGAGATTCCTCTTTCCCGGCCCTGGGAGTCCCTGACCCCGGAGGAAACCGAGGGCAAGCGCCTCTACCTCTCCGCCTGCGTCAGCTGCCACGACCGGGGCGCCCCGGCGGAAGACGATATCCAGTGGGATTCCCGCCCCCTGTCCTTCCCCCGCAACAACTTCTCCCTGGCCAATCCGCCCAAGGTGGATGCCACCACCAGCGCCAGCCCCTACGCCCTCCACGACATCCCGCCCAAGGTGGGCCGGCTGAACCCCATCGAGCGCCGGGGCGAGCGCATCTTCCAGAACAACTGCGCCTTCTGCCACGGCGCCGACGGCACCGGCATGAACTGGATCGGCCGCTTCATGGAACCCCACCCCCGCAACCTGCGGGACCCGGCCTTCATGGGCAACGCCACCCGCCAGTCCATCGCCCATGCCATCCGGGAAGGACTGGCCAACACCTCCATGCCGGCGTGGAAATTCGTGTTGCAGGAAAAGGACATCCAGGCCGTCGTGGCCTACATCAACCGCGCCTTCCACCCCCTCCGGGACGAGACCTCGGCCAGCCGCTAGCGTGCTTTTCTGAATTTTTCCTGACAAAACCGGGTGTCTGGCACCCATCTTGCGTTTGCTCCCGCCATAGCCGGAATAACAGCAGCGAGGGAGCAAGCCCATGAAAAATCTGCGGAACGCACTGCAACGAACCCGGGGCTTCGCCCCCCTGGCGGCGGCCCTGGTCACCCTCGTCTTTTCCCTGCCCCTGGGGCTCTTCCTCGGCTACCTGCAGTATGTCCAGCACGACGAGGCCCAGGCCCGGGCCCAGCACCACGCCACCCTCCACGTCCGCATGATGGACGAGGCCCTGGGGCAGGCCCGGCTGGCCACCCGCCTGGTGGCCGAGGGGCTCTCCGCCCGCAGCCCGGCCCAGGCCCAGCGCATTGCTGACGGACTGCTGGCCGCCAACCGGAGCGTGGGCCGCATCGAAGTGGCCCGGGAGGGCGCGGCCGTCCTCGTCGCCGAGCGGGAACGCCAGAGCGACCACTCTTCTACCCAGCCGGCCCTGCAGTCCTTGGGCAACGCCACCCTCTTCCCCGCCGGGGAGCCGGTAGTCAGCTTCCGGGGCGACCAGATCGTGGTGAACCAGGCCCTGGCCACCAACCCGGACAATGCCGCCCAGAAATTCTGGGGGTACAGCAGCGCCATCATCCCCCTCAACGGCCTGGTGGCGGCCGCCCGGCTGAACGACCTGGCGAGCGAGGGCTACGGCATCCGCCTGCGCCACTCCCCGGACGGCATCGCCCCGGCCACCACCCTTTTCGAGAAACTGACCAGCAACCCGGGGGCCGGCGCCAGCCAGCTCCTCACCATCCCGGGGAGCGGGTCGCTCCAACTGGACGTCCAATCCACCCCGGCGGGCTACACCACCCTCAACGTCATCGTCACCTGGCTGTTCTTCACCACCGGCACCGTGCTCTTCTACCTGCTCACCCTGCGCCTCCTGCGCCGCCCGGTGGAGCTGGAACGGGAAGTGGCCGTGCGCACCCGCCAGCTGGACGAGGAAAAGCAGGCCCTGCAGCGGGAAATCGCCAGCCGCATCAACGCCGAAGGCATGCTGGAGCGCTCCCACCGGCTGCTGGACACCATTTTCGAGCATATCCCCGGCATGATCGTCCTGAAACGGGCCAGCGACCTGCGCATCGCCCGGGTGAACCGCTCCGGCGAAGAGGTCTTGGGCCGCACCCGGGACTCCCTCATCGGCCGCTGCAACGAGGAAATCTACCCCCCCGAGCTGGCCGACCGCCTGTCCCAGAGCGACTACCAGGCCATGCTGGACAACCAGCCGGTGGAGCTGCCCCTGGAGAGCATCGAGATGCCGGGCCTGCCCCAGCGCTGGGTGCGCTACCGCAAGATCGTCCTCAACGACGGGGCCGGCCGTGCCGAGTACATTCTCGAATTCGGGGAGGACATCACCGAGCGGGAGCGCCTGGACCTGCGGCTGCGGGAGCACCTCAATTTCCTGGAACAGCTCATCGACGCCATCCCGGGCCCGCTCTTCTTCAAGGACGCCAAGGGCCGCTACATCGGGGTCAATACCGCCTTTGAGAAATTCATGGGCATCAGCCGGGCCGAGATCACCGGCAAGACGGTGTTCGACGTCGCCCCCCACAAGCTGGCCTACTCCTACCACCGGGCCGATTCCGACCTGCTCAAGGCCGGCGGCACCCAGATCTACGAAACCAAGGCCCGCAACGCCGAGGGCGGGGAAGTGGACGTCATGTTCCACAAGGCGGTCTTCCACGCCACCTCCGGCGAGGCCGGCGGCATCGTCGGCATCATGCTGGACATCACGGAACGGAAGGCGGCGGAAGAGCGCATCCGCCAGCTCAACCGCATCCTGACGGTACTCTCCGAGACCAACCAGGCCATCGTCCGCATCCAGGACCGGGACCATCTGCTCCTCACGGTCACCAAGCTGATGCGGGAGCGGGGCAATTTCCCGGTGGCCTGGGCCTATATCGACACCGAGGACGGCCCCCTGGTGCTGTCGGGCAGCGAGGACAACGTCCTCCTGGCCCGCCGCATGACCGCCGCCCTCAAGAAGACCTGCCTGAACTGCGACTCTTCCCGGCCCCTCTACTGCGAGCCCGGGGAATGCTTCAGCGAGCATTTCTCCGCCGACCTCACCAAGCACGGCCTCGGCTCCTTCGTCCACCTGCCCCTGACCGTCCATGGCCAACCGGTGGGCGGGCTGGGCATCCTGGACGCCAACCTGGACGGCTTCAGCGAGCAGGAGCGCCGCATGCTGGCCGACCTGTCCGACAACGTCTCCTTCGCCCTGGAGGCCTTTGCCCTGGAAGAAGGCCGCCAGGCCGCCGAGGACAAGCTCCAGCTGTCCGCCCGGGTGTTCGAGAACAGCACCGAGGGCATCATCGTCACCGATGCCGCCAACCGCATCCTGATGGTGAACAAGGCCTTCTCCGCCGTCACCGGCTACCAGCCCGAGGAAGTGATCGGCGAGAAGCCCAGCATCCTCAGTTCCGGCCGCCAGGACCCGGCCTTCTACCAGGAGATGTGGGAAGCCCTGCAGATCCGGGGCGAATGGCGGGGCGAAATCGAGAATCGCCGCAAGAACGGGGAAATCTATCCCGAGTGGCTGAACCTGTCGGTGGTGAAGAGCCCGGAAGGCAACATCACCAACTATGTGGCCGTCTTCTCGGACCTGACCAAACGCAAGGAAATCGAGGAAAAGCTCGACTTCCTGGCCCACTACGACAGCCTCACCTCCCTGCCCAACCGGGCCCTCTTCCAGGACCGCCTCAGCCAGTCCCTGGCCCGGGCCAAGAAGAAGCGGCTGCCCCTGGCGGTGATGGTCATGGACATCGACCGCTTCAAGCTCATCAACGACAGCATCGGCCACGCCGCCGGCGACCGGCTACTCCTGGAGGTGGCGAACCGCCTGACCGCCTGCGTGCCGGCCAGCGACAGCGTCTGCCGCCTGGGGGGCGACGAATTCGCGGTCATCGTCACCGACATCCAGACCCCGGCCGACGCCGCCGCCCGGGCCGGCGAGGTCCAGCAGGCCCTGCGCCGCACCATCCAGATCGAGGGCCACGAGATCCACTTGTCGGCCAGTATCGGCATCAGCCTCTTCCCGGACGATGCGGAAACCCTGGAATCCATGCTGGGCAACGCCGACGCGGCCATGTACTCGGCTATCGATGCCGGCGGCAACACCTACCGCTTCTTCCACCAGGAAATGAACAGCCGCTCGGCGGAGCGCATGCGCATCGAAGGCAAGCTCCACCACGCCCTCGACCGGGGCGAGCTGGCGGTCTATTTCCAGCCCCTGGTATCCGCCCGGAGCGGCCGCATCATCGGCGCCGAAGCCCTGCTGCGCTGGCATCACAAGGAAGGCGACCACTTCATCCCGCCTTCGACCTTCGTGCCCTTGCTCGAGGAAACCGGCCTCATCGTCCCGGTGGGGGAATGGGTGATGCGCACCGCCTGCGAGGAGAACCGCCGCTGGCGGGAGGCCACCGGCAAGGACCTGTTCGTGGCGGTAAACCTGTCGGCCCACCAACTGGCCGACGAGAAGCTGGTGGACAAGGTGCGGGCCATCGTCCAGGGCACCGGCATGGACGCCCGCCACCTGGAAATCGAGCTGACCGAGAGCGCCGTCATGAAGGACGCCGAGCACGGCATCCGGGTCATGCATCAGCTCAAGGACCTGGGAGTCAGCCTGTCCATCGACGACTTCGGCACCGGCTACTCCAGCCTCAGCTACCTGAAGCAGCTGCCCCTGGACACCCTCAAGATCGACCGCTCCTTCGTCACCGACGCCCCGTCGGACCCGGAAGCCGTGTCCATCATCCGGGCCATCGTCGCCATGGGCCATTCCCTCCAGTTCGAGATCATCGCCGAGGGGGTGGAGACGCCGGAGCAGATCGATTTCCTGCGCCAGGGCACGGTGGACATCCTGCAGGGCTACTACTTCTCCAAGCCCGTCCCGGCGGACGATTTCTACGCCTTGATCACCGGGGCGCCCACCTACGAACTGGACAAGGCAGCCCCGGACAAGCCCCTGGCCCAGCCGATCCGGCTACGGCCGCGGGCACGGCACTGAAACGTAAGCAGGGAAACTAGGCGGCGCGCTGGAGATTGCGCAGGAAGAGATACTGCAGCCCGCCCAGGAGAGCGGCCACCAGCAGCACGGCCCCGGCGATCAGGAGCTTCTCGGAGCGGGTGAGCCAGCCGTCCTCCGGGGCCAGGGCCAGTTGCCAGCGTCCGTTGGGCACATCCACCGGCACGATGACCGGCGACTCCGGACGGCCTTCGCCGCTGCGGGCGAACACCTCGCATTCGCTGCCGTTGGGCGGGATGCGGCACAGTTCGTAGCGGTAGCCTTCCCGGCTCAGGTCCAGGATGCCGGCGGTGTTGAGCAGTTCCGGCACACGGACCAGCACGGTGGTGAAGCCCCAGAAGCTCTCCCGGCCGCTGCGGTCGGCCAGGAACAGGGGATAGCGCCCGACGGCGCCGATCCCGCCCTGGACCAGGTTGAACGGCCCGGCAACGGTAAGCTGGCGGCTGGCCACGGCGACATGGGCTTCCCGGTTGCGGTCCCGGTCCTTCAGGAGGTCGTGGCCGATGGCCTTTTCGTTGCCCTGGAGGGGATAGCTCTGCCGGATCACGCCCCCCGGCGCCAGCTGGACCGCCCTCGCCATGGGGAAGGTCTGCAGCAGCTGCTCGCCGGCGGCGTCGAAATTGTCCACCCGCCCGCCGCCGGCCTGCACCAGGGCCGCCAGCATGTAGGCGGGGGCCATGGCGTCCTCGAGGCGCTGGACCAGGCGTTGGGCGTGGGTGAAGGCCATGGCCTGGGCGGCGCTGCGCTTGGAAGTGGTGATGGATTGGTCGAGGGTCAGTCCGACGATGGTTCCCAGCAACAGCACGATGACAAACGTGACCGCCGTCGCCAGACGCTTGCGCTTGGCCCATTGCACCGCCGTCATAACCGCTCCCCCTTGTTGTCAGCCATCCCGGAGTCCTTGGCTGGTTGGCATGGAGAATGCCTATGCCTTTCAGGATAGTTTCGGCCTCTATTGAATCACATCAGGGAAATCCCCACCATGCATTTTCGGCTTGTCCGGTATTTCACGCTGACCAGCCTGATCTTTTTCCTCCTTGCCGGCGGCATGCTGGGCTATTTCTACCGTGAAATGGCCCTTTCCAACATGCTGGACCTGCAGGAGACGGCCAACGTCAACCAGACCCGGGTGTTCGCCAACCAGCTCTGGGAGACCCATTTCGTCCCGCTCCTGGCCGATGCGTCGGACATTCCTTCGCCAGAACTGAAAAATCTTTCCCGACTTCAGGAAATCCACCGCCGCGCCCTGGACCTGATGCGGGGCAGCACCACTTACAAAATCAAGGTCTACGACCCCAAGGGCCGCACCGTCTATTCCTCCGAATTGATCCAGATCGGCGAGGACAAGAGCGGCAACGCCGGCTTCCGGGGCGCCCTCACCGGGGAAACCCGGACCGAGCTGGTGCACAAGGACAAGTTCAGCGCCTTCGAGCAGGTGGTGGAGAACCGGGACCTGATCCAGAGCTACATTCCCCAGCGGGACCCCATCACCGGCAAGGTGGTCGGGGTGTTCGAAATCTACTCCGACGTGACCCCTTTCCTGGCCGAAATCCGCAAGACCGAGCCCCTCCTCTTCATCGCCGTGGCGGCGGCTTTCGGCACCCTCTACGTGGCCTTGTTCCTGATCGTCCGCCGTGCCGAGCGGATGATCCAGCGCCAGGCAGAGGAGCGGGAAACAACTCGGCAGCACCTGGCCCAATCCGAAAAAATGGCCGCCCTGGGCCAACTGGTGGCCGGGGTGGCCCACCAGCTCAACACCCCCATCGCCTTCTCCCACAACAACGTCACCCTGGCCATCGCCAACCTCCACGATTTCGCCCCCGGCCGGCCGGAAGCGGCCACCGTGGCCCAGATGCTGGGAGACGTGCTCCAGGGCCTGGAGCAGATGAAGGAGCTGGTGGAAAACCTGCGGGACTTCACCCGCCTGGACCGCAACAAGGTGGTGGAGGCGGACCTCAACGCCACCCTCCATACCGTGGCCTATATCGCCCGCAGCGCCATCCCGCCCCGCATCCGCATCGTCGAGGATTTCTCGCCCCTGCCGCCGCTGGAGTGCAATGCCTCCCAGCTCAACCAGGTCTTCCTCAACCTCATCACCAACGGGGCCGAAGCCATCGACGGCGAAGGCCAGGTCACCGTGAAGAGCTACCAGGCCGACGGCCAGGTGTGCATCGACGTGGCCGACGACGGCGCCGGCATCCCGGACGACGTACTGCCTCACATTTTCGACAGCTATTTCTCCACCAAGCCCAAGGGCGTCGGCACCGGCCTGGGGCTGGCCATCGCCCGGGACATCGTGCGCAGCCACGGCGGCGACATCCGCGTTTCGACCCGGCCGGGGTCCGGCACCGTGTTCACCATCGCCCTGCCCCTGCGGGGCGCCGGGGAAGGCGCAAGAAGCAACTCAATGGGAAACTGACAACATGCCCGCAACCGATCTTTCCATGGCCATGCCCATGAGCGTTACCGCCCCCAAGGGCCGGATACTCTGCGTGGACGACGAGCCCAACATCCTGCGGGCCCTGTGCTGGCTGCTCCAGAAGGAATTCGAGGTAGTCACCGCCACCAGCGGCCAGGAGGCCCTGGAACTGGTGCGCCGGGACGATTTCGACGTGGTCATCAGCGACCACCGCATGCCCGGCATGAGCGGCGTGGACCTCCTGCGCCAGGTGCGGCTCCTGGCCCCCCGGGCCATGCGCATCCTGCTCACCGGCTATTCGGACCTGGACGCCGTTCTCCAGTCGGTGAACGAGTCCGAGATTTTCCGCTACGTCACCAAGCCCTGGAATGTGAACGAACTGCCCCGGGTCGTCGCCCAGGCGGCGGAGATCGCCCGGGGCCACCAGGACTGGTCCGACCTGCCCGTCCAGCCCGCCGCCCCGGAGCCCAAGCCCGGCGAGGCCAAGATCCTGGTCCTGGACGACGACCTGGAGATTCACACCACGGTTGAACAGTGCGCCGGCGATCTGGCCGAAGTGGTGCATGTGAGCAATATCGCCGAGGCCATCCATTACCTCCACGAGGACAGCATCGGGGTCATCGTGGCGGAGACCGCCTTCGGTTCCGTGGATCTCACCCGCCTCATCTGCTTCCTGAAACAGCGCCACCCCCAGGTGGTGAGCGTGGTCCTTTCCGAGGAAGCCGGGGCCGACACGGTCATGAAGCTGGTGAACCAGGGCCAGGTGTTCCGGGTCGTGGCCAAGCCCGTCCAATCGGTCCGGCTGCGGGAAACCCTGCGCACCGCCCTGGTCCGCAGCAGCGAGATCAAGCAGCGCCCCGGCCTAGCCCGACGCTACCAGGTGGAGGACCTGCCCATGGAGGAGCTGGATTCCCTGCGGGCGGATATCGAGGCGGCCACCCGCCCCCGGACGTCTTCCGAGGCGGGAGTCGGCACTTCCTTCGGGCAGCGCATGAGTGGTATTTTCCGCCGCTTCTTCATGGATGCCGAAAACCATGCCTAGGCGTTTGCTCCGGCCAGCCGGCTTTATTGCCGTGGCACTGGCCGCGACCCTCTCCATCTCCGCCGTCGCCGCCGGCCGCAACAAGGGGGATCCGCCGCCCAGCGGCCTCAAGACGGTGGTCGTACCCCAGGAATCCACCCTGCCGGCCTCCGGCCCCCCTGAAGGCGAGGAACACGCCGCCCGCCGGGCCATCGAGCGGGAAAGCATCTATGACCCGGACAATCCGGACCTGGCCGTCCTCCAGCGTCCCCTGGAAGCGACCCGGGGAATGCCCTACGACGCCAACGGCTTCCCGGACTGGATGCGGGCCCTCAAGGAAGGCGCCATCAATCCCCGCATGAGCCTCAAGGGCCAGGGCAAGATGGAAATCCTGGACATGGACGTGATCATGCGGAACACCAAGGAAATGCCCAACGTCCGCTTCCCCCACAAGTCCCACACCATGTGGCTGGACTGCTCCAACTGCCACCCGGAGCCCTTCAAGCCCCAGGCGGGGGCCAATCAGATCAGGATGGCGGACATTTTCCGGGGCCAGTTCTGCGGCAAGTGCCACGACCGGGTAGCCTTCATCACCTTCTTTTCCTGCATCCGCTGCCACAGCGTGCCCCAGGGCTCGGTCGCGGCGACCAAGCCCTGAAAGCGGATAAGCGCTAGGCGGCGTCCTCGGCCGAAGCGGGCACCGGACTGCCGGCGGGCGCCGGCGAGGCGAACAGGTGGCCCTGGGCGCGGTTGCAGGACAGGGCCTGGAGCAACTCCAGTTCCTCGGCGTTTTCTACCCCTTCGGCCACGGCCTTGAATCCCAGGGCCTCGGCGATGCCCAGCATGGCGGCGAGGATGGTGGAATCCCCCTCCGGCGCCAGGCAGCCGCGGATGAGGCTTCGGTCGATCTTGAGGGCGTGGACCGGCAGCCGGCGCAGGGCGGGCAGGCTGGAATAGCCGGTACCGAAGTCGTCGATGGCCAGCATCACCCCCAGGTCCGCGAGGCTCCGGAAAGTACGCTCGGTGTATTCGATGTCCTGCATGGCCAGGGTCTCGGCAACCTCGATTTCCAGCAGTTGGGGCGACAGGCCGGCCCGCTTGAGGATGCCCCGGACCGCGTCGGCCAGGTCGGGACGGCGGAATTCGGAGGCGGACAGGTTGATGGCCACGGTCACCGGATGGTTCTCCAGCTGCCACAGCCGGGCCTGGATGCAGGCGGTTTCCAGCACCCATTCGCCGATGCGCTCCATGAGCCCCACTTCCTCCGCCAGGCCCAGGAAATCCTCCGGATAAAGGAGATCGCCGTCCGGAACCTGCCAGCGGATCAGGGCTTCCTTGCCATGGACGATGCCCGACTGGAGGTCGATGATGGGCTGGTAATGGAGGACGAACTCCCGGTTGATGAAGGCGTCCTTGAGGCGGGTTTCCAGCTCGTGGCGCCGGGTCGGCTTGCCCAGGAGTTCCGGGGCGAAGAAGCACATGCCGGCCCGGCCGCTGCCCTTGACGTGATACATGGCGGTGTCGGCGCACTTGATGAGGGTTTCCGCATCCCGGCCGTCCCGGGGATACATGGCGATACCGACGCTGACGGTGATGACCGGCTCCTCCTTGCCCAGGTGCACCGGCTCCTGCATGGCATCCAGAATCTTCTGGGCCACGGCATGGGCGTCCCCCTCCTCGGCGATGTCCGGGAGCAGCACGGTGAATTCGTCCCCGGCCAGACGGGCCACGGTATCGGATTCCCGCACGCAGCGGCGCAGGCGGTTGGCGACTTCCTTGAGCAGCACGTCTCCGGCGTCATGGCCGAGGGTATCG
>JBLNBI010000200.1:0-7201 GCA_050259815.1 Actinomycetota bacterium
CGTTGATGACGTCATTGCCCGAGCCGCCGTAGATGGTGTCGCTCTGGCTGTCCCCCGACAGGGTGTCGTCGCCGGCGCCGCCATAGATCTTGTCGATGCCCTGTCCGCCGGCCAGGGTGTCGCCGCCGCCGTAGCCGTAGATGACATCGGTGCCATTCTTGGCGTCGATGGTGTCGGCGCCGGAGGTGCCCAGGATGGTGTTGTCGCCGTTCAGCTGGTTGGAGGTGTAGGTCACCAGGCTCCCGAGGGGGCCGCTGCCGGCGGTGTCGAAGTCGTTGGGGTCGGCGCCGGTATAGACGGGAGGAGCCGAAGCCCGGGTCACCGGCTCGTCGGTTCCGGCGATGGTGATGGTGACATCCTGCTTGGCGGTGCCGTCAGCGCTCAGGACCGAGAAGGTCCGGGTCAGGGAGGTGTCCTTGGAAAGGTACTGGACGGCATCGTTGTTGAGGCTGAAGAGCCAGTTGCCGTTCGCGTCCACCGAGAAGGTCCCCTCGTCGATGGTGGTCGTGTAGGCCTGGGCATGGGCTTGTCCGTCATCGACGTCGGTGACGTTGAGCTTGCCGGACGCGGTCAGGGTACCGTCCTCCTTCACGCTGCCGATGGCCGTCCCGCCGATGGTCGCCTGGTCGTTGACGCCGGTGACGGTGACCGTGGCCGTCTGGTTGACGGCGGCGCCATGCTCGTCGGTCACCTGGTAGGTGATGACCACATCCTGGGTCACGCCAGCGGCCAGGTGCTGGAAGGCGGCGTTGGCGGGATCGACCGTCAGGGTGTTGCCGTCCAGGGTGACCCCGGCCGGCAGGTCGCCGATGCCCTTGACGCTCAACTGGGCGCCGTCGTCGGCGTCGCTGGCTCCGGAGAGCAGGTCCAGGGTGACCGTCGTGCCATCTTCGGTGCCTGCCGCAGTGAGGGTGGCATCCACCTTCGGAGTGTCGTTGGTGCCCGTGATGGTGATGGTGGCCGTCTGGTCGACGGTGGCGCCGTGCTCGTCGGTGATCTGGTACTTCACGACCAGATCCTGGGTCTTTCCTTCGGCCAGATGCTGGAAGGCCGAGTGGCCTGGATCAACCGTCAGGGTGTTGCCGGAGAGCGTGACACCCGCCGGCAGGTCGCCGATGCCCTTGACGCTCAGTTGGGCGCCGTCGTCGGCATCGGCCGCGCCCTGGAGCAGGTCGACCTGGAACGCCGCTCCATCCTCGGCGCCGCCGGCCGCGACGGCGGCGGCGACGGTCGGGACGTCATTGGTGCCGGTAATGGTGATGGTCGCCGTCTGGGCGACGGTGGCGCCGTGCTCGTCGGAAACCTGGTACTTCACCGTGATTTCCTGCGTCTTCCCTTCGGCTAGGTGCTGGAAGGCCGAGTGGCTGGGATCAACCGTCAGGGTGTTGCCGTCCAGGGTGACCCCGGCCGGCAGCTTGCCGATGCCCTTGACGCTCAACTGGGCTCCGTCGTCGACATCGGCCGCGCCCTGGAGGAGGTCGACCTGGAACGCCGTTCCATCCTCAGTGCCGCCGGCCGTGACGGCAGCGGCGACGGTCGGGATGTCATTGGTGCCGGTAATGGTGATGGTCGCCGTCTGGTCTACGGTGGCGCCGTGCTCGTCGGTGACCTGGTACTTCACCGTGATTTCCTGGGTCTTGCCTTCGGCCAGATGCTGGAAGGCCGAGTGGCCTGGATCAACCGTCAGGGTGTTGCCGGAGAGGGTGACGCCGGCCGGGAGGTCGCCGATCCCCTTGACGCTCAGCTGGGCGCCGTCGTCGGCATCGGCCGCGCCCTGGAGCAGGTCGACCTGGAACGCCGCTCCATCCTCAGTGCCACCGCCCGTGACGGCGGCGGCGACGGTCGGGGTGTCATTGGTGCCGGTAATGGTGATGGTGGCCGTCTGATCCACGGTGGCGCCGTGCTCGTCGGTGACCTGGTACTTCACGACGATTTCCTGGGTCTTTCCTTCGGCCAGATGCTGGAAGGCCGCATTGCAGGGATCGACCTTCAAGGTGCAGCCGTCCAGGGTGACCCCGGCCGGCAGGTCGCCAATGCCCTTGACGCTCAGTTGGGCGCCCTTGTCGACATCCTTGGCGCCGGTCAGGAGATCCAGGGTACATACTGCTCCATCTTCCGTGCCGCCGGCCGTAAGGGGACCGTCCACGGTCGGACCGTCGTTCTCGCCGGCGACGTTGATATGCACGGTGGCGTAGCTGATGGTGCCGTTGCCGAGCTGGATGGCGTAGGTGAAAGAGTCGGAATAGGTGTCGCCGACGTTCAGGGAATTGATATCGAAGCCCTTGGCGAACTTGAACTCGATCTTGCCGCAGTTGATGCGGATCTGGTTGCCTTCGGCGGTGCTTTCCCACTCGCTGACCATGCCCTTGCCCACGTCGCTGGCGAGGAGGTCCTTGAGGGCGGTGGCGCCTTCGCCATCGTCGATGGAATAGAGTTTCTTGGCATTGCCGCCCAGGTCGTTGGCCAGTACATCCAGGATGATGGCCTTGTCGCTCGTGCAGTTGGCGCTGAGCCAGTCTTCCGTGACGTTGTAGGTGTCGTCGCCGGCCTGGGGGGTCTTGGTGTATGAGACGGTACTGACAGCCATTTTCGTTTGCTCCAAGGGTCACTTCGAAACAGGCTGCGGGAAGGCAGCCGACCTATGCGATGGTCCTGGCGCATGGAACGGCGGGGCTCAGCCGGGGCTGTCCGGCGCCAGGGGCCTTGGGGGCGGATGTCCATGCGTCATGGATGGAACTATAGGCACCCGGCATAGAGCCGCCCATGGAGTGGAGCCTCCCTTTGGGGGGCAGGGACGGCGATCAGGACGCGGTGGGCAAAGCGGTAGGCTGGCCGCGGCGTCCCGGGGTGAAGCGGGGTAGGGAAGGTAATGGGCCGGGGGCTGTGAGGACCCTAGCGCAGCTCAGCCACCCACTGCAGCAGGGCGTCGATGGCGGCCTGCCCCTCCCGGGCCCGGGGGTGGTTGATGAGGAAAGTGACGGCGTAGCGCCGGCCCCGGCTGTCCAGGGCGTAGCCGGACACGGTCTTGACCCCGTCCAGGGTGCCGCTCTTGAGATGGGCCCGGCCCCGGGCGCCGGAATCCACCATGCGCTTCTTCATGGTGCCGTCGATGCCGACGATGGGCAGGCTGGAGACGAATTCGGGCATCACCGGGCTCTGCCAGGCGTCCAGCAGCAGGCGGTTGAGGCTGTCGGCGCTGATGCGCTCCCGGCGGGAAAGGCCGGAGCCGTTTTCCATCTCCAGCTCCCGGAAGGCGAGCTTCCGCTGTCCGAGCCAGGCGTAGACCCGCTGTCGGGCCCGCTCCGGGGTGGCGGCGCCATCCCCGTTGCCTAAGGTGAGGAAGAGCTGGCGGGCCATGACGTTGTTGGAATACTTGTTGATGTCCCGTACTACCTCGGCCAGGGGCGGGGATTCCTGCTCAGCCGCCAGGCGGGCGGTGGCCGGGATGGGACCGGGGCGGACCTTGCCCCCCAGGGTGCCGCCCATCTCCTTCCACAGGGCGGCGAAGAGGCAGCCCACCTGGGCATCCGGGGGCAGGGGGGAGAGGTTGAGCGCCCGCTCGCCGCACAGGGCGGCGTAGGAGCCGGTGAATTCCAGTCCGCCGTTGGGCAGGAGACGGACGGCAATGCGGTCCTTCCAGTCGTCCCGGCAGTCCCCCTTGGAAAGCTGCAGGCGGTTGTCGATGGGCAGGCCGTCGCTGGGGGTTTCCACCAGCAGGCGGACGGAGGCGGCTTCCGGCGAGAGGACGAAGCGCAGGGCCCGGAAATTGACCAGCAGGGCGTCGGGCTCCACGTTGTAGGGCCGCATGGGCTTGTCGTCGAAATTGCCGGTGGCCGGGGGCACGTTGAAGGCGCTGCGGTCCAGGATCACGTCCCCGGCGATATGGCCGATGCCCCGCACCCGCAGTTGCCGCAAGAGGGCCCACAGGTGCTCCTGGGCGAACTTGGGGTCGCCGCTGCCCTTGAGATAGAGATTGCCGGGGAGCCGCCCGTCCGCCGGCTCGGCGTCGATGAACGCGGCAGTCTTCCAGGTGTAGGCCGGGCCCAGGAGGTCGAGGGCGGCGTAGGTGGTGACCAGCTTCATTACCGAGGCCGGGTTCATGGCCTGGCCGGCGTTGAACGAGACCAGGGGCGTGCCCGCATCCACCGGCTGCACCATCACTGCCACGCTGGCCGGCGGAATCTGGGCGCCCTTGAGGGCCTGGGCGACGGTGGGGGGAAGGTCGCCCGCCCGGACGGGGAGGGCGACCCAGAAGAACAGGGCGGCGAACAGATATTTCATGGTCCGCCGATGATAGCCCGGTTAGGCCGGAAGGGCGCTAGCGGCGCTTGTGCAGCTCGAAGCTCTTGATGATGGCGTCGAGGTGCTGGGCCGTGTCCAGCAGTTCCCCCACCGCCTGGCTGGCGGCCTTGGCCGATTCGGTGTTGTGCTCGATGAGGTCGGTGATGCGCTGCATGCTCACCGCCACCTCCTCGCTGGCGACGCCCTGCTGGCGGGCGGCATCGGAAATGCTCTCCGACATCTGGGTGACCCGCTGGCTGGACTGGGTGATGCCTTCCAGGCCGGCCACGCTTTCCCGCAGCTTGCCGATGCCGGTTTCCACTTCCCGGGCGGCGGTGTCCATGCCGCTCACCGCCTGGCGGGTGACGGACTGGATTTCGTTCACGGTGGCGGCGATGTCGGCGGTGGAAGCCGTGGTGCGCTCGGCCAGCTTCCGCACCTCGTCGGCCACCACGGCGAAGCCCCGGCCCTGTTCCCCGGCCCGGGCGGCCTCGATGGCGGCGTTCAGGGCCAGGAGGTTGGTCTGGCCGGCGATCTCGGAAATGACGTTGGTGATTTCGCCGATTTTCTGGATGGAGCGGTTCAGCTCGTTGATGGTTTCGCTGGAAGCCTGGACCGCCTCCACCACCCGGTTGGTGGCCCGCATGCTCTCGCCGATGTGCTCGTTGCTGTCGGCCAGCAGGGTCTGGGATTCCTTGGCGGCGTCGGCGGTGTCCTTGGCGTTGGCCGCCACTTCCTGGACCGACTGGCTGAATTCCTCGCTGGCGGCGGCCACGCTTTCCACGCTGGATTGCTGTTCCACCGACTGCTGGGACACGTGGTGCATCTGGCCTTCCAACTGGTCGCAGTGGCTGTTGATTTCCTTGGCGGCGTTGCTCACCTCGTCCAGCATGGCCTTGAGGGCGCCCTGCATGGTGGCCAGGTTGCTCAGGAGCAGGCCCGCCTCGTCCCGGCCGGAGACGTCGATATCGTCGGTCAGGTCGCCTTCGGCAATGCGCTCGAAGTGGCTGATGGCGCGGCGGATGGGGCCGACGATGGCGGCCACCAGCAGCCAGCCGCCGATGGCGGCGACGAGCATGGCGATGAGGGTGCTGGCGATGGAGAGGTTGCGCACCGTCTGGTAGCGCTCTCCGGCATCCCGGTGGGCTTGCTCGGCGCTGTCCGCCAGGGCCTTGATCAGGGCATCCCCGTCCGCCTTCATCTCCTTGTAGAGGGGGTTGATCTTGGTGAGCAGGATCTCGTTGGCCTTGACGTACTCCCCGTTCGCCAGCAGCCCCCGGGCGACGTTGACGCCCTCCTTGGAGAAGCGCTCCCGGGTTTCGGCGAACTTGTCGAGGAGTGCCCTCTCCTGGGGGGAAAGGGTCATCTGCTTCAAGGCATCCAGCTCCTTGTTGATTTCCTCCCGGTTCTTGAGGGTGGCGTCGATGTGCATCGTCACCGGGTGGTCGTGGAGCTTGGAATTCGGGTTGGTCGGGTCGTGCTGCAGGCCCAGCATGACCTGGGAACGGTTGTCGCCGAGGAGGAACATCATCCGGCTGACGGCGTTGGAGGGCATCAACTGCTGCTTGTACATGCCCTCCAGCCGGCTGTTGCTCTCGGCCAGGCCGGATACGTTGATGAAACCCATGACGATCATCAGGGCGACCATGATGCCCATGGCGCCCCACAGCCGGGCGCGCAGGGAGAGGCGGGCGAGGAATCCGGTCCTGGCGGTGACCAGGGGCGCGTGGCTCTGGCGCAGGCGGGCATAGAGAGCCTCGGCCTCCTTCACCTGTTCCCGGGTCGGCGGGGTGCGCACCGACAGGTAGCCGGTGATCTCGCCCTTCTTCTTGATGGGGGCCACCAGGGCTTCGACCCAGTAGTGGTCGCCGTTCTTGCAGCGGTTCTTGACCAGTCCGCGCCAGGGCAGGCCGGCCTTGACGGTGCGCCAGAGGTCTTCGAAGGCCTGGGGCGGCATGTCCGGGTGGCGGACCACGTTGTGGCTCTGGCCGACCAGCTCGGCCCGGGAGAAGCCGCTGATTTCCACGAAGGCGTCATTGGCCTGGGTGATGATGCCTTTGAGGTCCGTCCTGGAAACGAGATACTTCTGGGACGGGAAAGGCACTTCCCGCTGGGAAACCGGTTGATTGTTCTTCATCGTCGCAATCCTTAGCCTGGCGGCCGCCTGTTGCCGACGGCCAAGGCCTTGGACCGACGGGTTTTTGATATTTGTTAAGTAATATTAAACGCATTTGAAGCTTTGAACGAGGTCGGTATGTCTTTAGTCATGGTCGAGAAAGCGGCCCGGCTCATCGCCGAGGCAGACGGCCTGCTGGTCACCGCCGGCGCCGGCATGGGCGTCGATTCCGGACTGCCGGATTTCCGTGGCCGGGAAGGCTTCTGGCGGGCCTATCCGGCCCTTGCCCTGGCCCGCATCGATTTCGAGGACGCCGCCTGCCCGGACACCTTTCACCGCGATCCGGCGCTGGCCTGGGGTTTCTACGGCCATCGCCTCAAGCTCTACCGGAATACCGTGCCTCACGCCGGCTTCCGTCTGCTCCAGGAAATGGCGGAAGACATGCCCTACGGCGCCTTCGTCTTCACCAGCAACGTGGACGGCCAGTTCCAGAAGGCCGGCTTCCCGGTGGAGCGCATCTGCGAAATCCATGGTTCCATCCATCATCTCCAATGCCTGGAGCCCTGCTGCGACCGCATCTGGTCCGCAGCCTCCCTGGCGCCCACAGTGGACGAGGATGACTGCCGGTTGGTTTCCGACCTGCCCCATTGTCCGTCCTGCGGCCGCCTGTCCCGGCCCAACATCCTCATGTTCGGCGACCGGGGCTGGGTCACCGACCGCACCCGGGCCCAGCAGGCGGGGCTCGACGCCTGGCGCCTGCGGGTGCCCAATCTGGTGGTGATCGAGCTGGGGGCCGGTATCCAC
>JBLNBI010000201.1:0-16093 GCA_050259815.1 Actinomycetota bacterium
GGAGAAGTCGACGCCCGGCAGGATGGACGGGGCCACGATGGCTTCCACCGGCACCGTCCCGGCTTGCCTCATGGCGGCCTTCACCTTCCGCACTTGCCCCATGGAGCCATAGTTGCCGACCACCCCGATGAAATCGCCCCGGTCGGGATAGATGGCTGACAGGCCCGGCACGGGATAGCGCTGGCTGCCGGGGGCGTCGGCGAAATAGCCGATCATTTCCAGCACCATGACCAGGCGGGGCTGCCGGCCGGCGGCTTTGAGGGACCGGGCATGCCGGCGGCTACCCATGTGTTCGGTACGGAAGTACGGCGGCTCTTCCAGGGAGTAGGCCACCAGTTCCACCGGAACCGCGGGCGGCGACTTCTGGAATCGGTCGGCCAGGGCGAGCAGCCCGGCAACACCGCTGGCGTTGTCGTCCGCCCCCGGAGTCTCCTCCTCGGCGTCGTAATGGGCGCCGATGACGACGGGCCGCCCTTCGGCCGGACCGAAGCGGGCGATGACGTTGCGGTAGGTCGCCCCTTCGACCTCGTAGGCATCCACCTCGATTCGGGCGCCGGAAGTCCGGAACCGCCCTTCGATATAGCCGGCAGCCCGGGAAAGGACGCCGGGATGGGCGTGGTGCCGCCCGCCGTAAGTGAGCGCCAGTTGCTCCACATCCCGCCGCAGCTGGTCGGAGCTCACTTGCACCGTCCCTTTCGCCTCCCCGGCCGGCCACATGGGCTGGACGGCGATGGCCCAGGCGCCGGCAGCGACGACGGCCACCACGGCCAGGGCCCCGACCAGCCGTCTGGGAGCTTTCCCGGCAGCGGTCATCTCAGGCGGCCAGGGCCAGATTCTTGAGGGTCACGTAATCCACCTTGCCGGTGCCCAGGAGCGGCAGGCAATCCAGCAGGCGGATCTTCCTGGGCACCGCCAGCTCGGGCAGGCCCAGTTCCCGGGCCTTGGCGGCCAGGACTTCCCGGCTCAGGCCGTTGTCGGTGGTGAACAGCACCAGGGCTTCGCCCTTGCTCTCGTCGGGCTGGCTGGAGGCGGCATGGACCTGGGCAGGGGAGGCGGCGACGGCCAGCTTCTCCACCACTTCCAGGCTCACCATTTCCCCGGCGATCTTCGCGAAGCGCTTCACCCGGCCGACGATCTTCATGAAGCCTTCGTCGTCGAACTCCACCACGTCGCCGGTCTCGTACCAGCCCTCGCCCGCTTCCGATACGGGAGCCTGCAGCACGCCGGGCTGCTCGGCCTTGAGATAGCCGGCCATGACATTGGGGCCGCGGACATGGAGGATGCCGCCCCGCTCGATACCGGGCACCGGCACCATCTTGTATTCCAGGCCCGGCAGCAGCATGCCGACGGTGCCCGTGCGGTAGGCCATGGGGGTATTCACCGCCAGCACCGGCGCGGTCTCGGTGGCGCCGTAGCCTTCGAAGATGCGGATGCCGAATTTCTCGAACCACTGGCTGCGCACGGCTTCGGAGAGTTTTTCGGCGCCGGCCACCACGTAGCGCAGGCGGTAGAAGTCGTAGGGGTGGGCGAACTTGGCGTAGTTGCCGAGGAAGGTGGAGGTGCCGAACAGCACCGTGCAGGACCGGTCGTAGGCCAGTTCCGGGATGATCCGGTAGTGGAGCGGCGTCGGGTAGAGGAAGAGGTTGGCGCCGGTCAGCACCGGCAGCAGCGACCCGGCGGTGAGGCCGAAGGAATGGAAGATGGGCAGAGCGTTGAGCACCTTGTCGTCCACCGAGAAGTCGATGACGGCCCGCACCTGGGCGATGTTGGCCAGGATGGCCCGGTGGGGCAGGACGACGCCCTTGGGCTTGCCTTCGGAGCCGGAGGTGAAGAGCACCACGGCGGCCTCATCCGGGTCGGCGGGCAGCTCGAACTGGCGGGGGAAATGCAGGGCGTAGGCCATGAGCCAGAGCTTGTCGCCCAGGGTCGCCTGTTCCCGCAGCTCTTCCAGATAGACCAGCTTGACGCCTTCCAGGGCTGCCAGCTTGTCGGCGAGCTTGGCCTGCTCCACGAAGGCCTTGGAGGTGACGATGGTGCGGATTTCGGCGGCGGTACAGGCGGCCTGCATGGCGTCGGCGCCGGCGGTGTAATTCAACATGGCCGGCACCCGGCTGCGGGCGGTGAGGCCGAAGATCATGCCCAGGGTGGGGGCCAGGTTGGGCAGCAGCAGGCCGACCCGCTCGTTTTCGGCGGTGATGCGCTCCACCAGGCGGCCCAGCATCAGGGTCATCTTGAGGAGGTCGCGGTAGGAATATTCGATCTGGCGGATGTCCTCCACCACCCGGCGCTTGGCGCCGAAGATGTCGGCGGCATCACACAGGGCGCTGAACAGGGTCTGCCGGGGGCGGGAAGCGAAGATCATTTCCTGCATCAGGCGGCGCATGGCTTCGCCGGCCTTGCGGCGGCGCAGCTTGGCGGTGGCGGCTTCCGGCATGGGGATGCGGGTGGCCGGCAGGACGGTGATGCGGATTTGGGGGAAAAGCTGCTTCGGATACTTGCCGGAGAGGCGGGAGAAATAGCTGCGGGTGGCGCCGTCCAGGCGCACCGGGACGATGGTGGCATCGGTCTTGGCGGCGACGAAGGCGGGGCCGTCGTACACCTTCATGAGGCTGCCGGTGACGGTGATGCGCCCTTCCGGGAAAATGACCACCGGGCGGCCGGTTTCGATGAGGCGGATGACCTTCTTCATGGCCATGGGGCTGGTGGGGTCCACCGCCAGGTAATCCACCTGGGAGAGGAGCAGCCGGAAGAACCAGTTGTTGGCGATGCCGGTGTGCACGACGAAGACCGGATCGACCGGCAGGAAGAGCCCCAGAAGCAGGCCGTCCAGGAAGGACTCGTGGTTGGCCACGATGAGCAGCCGGGAGGCCGACAACCCCTCCGTGCCGCCCCGCACGTCCACCCGGAAAAGCACCTTGGCCAAGGCTTTCAGCAAGATTCTCACTAGGGATTTCATCGTCATTTTCCTCCGGGGCGCACTATAAACGAATTATTCAATTCACGTATCGATAAAACTACGATTATCGATATATTGGACAAAAATAAGATCAGGCCTGGTTGCGCACGTAGTCCAGGACGTTGCCCAGGGTTTCCTCGATGAAGTGCCGGTTGATCCAGAACCAGACCTCCTTGCCGATCTTCTCGGAAGCGAGGACGCCGGACTCCCGCAGAATCTTCAAATGGTGGGAGACGGTGGACCGGGTGAGGGTGGACACCTCGGCGATCTGGCCCACATTGAGCCGCTCCCCCTTCTCGAAAAGGAGCAGGATGCGTTGCCGGTGTTCGTCCCCCAGGGCGGTGAAGACCTTGGACATGGGCTTCCATTCTTCGGGAAGGGCGCGGGTGTAGTCGTTTTTCATGTCGATGATCTTAGTTACGTCGTTTCGTCATGTCAACGGGCAGGCCTCCGTTGCCGACTCCATAGCCCACGGGTATTTCACTGTATGCCATTGAAAGTTATAAAAAAATATATCTTTCGATAGCTAGCCGCCGCTACTTCACCCTCCTAGCATGAGCAGCCAATGCCTCGGCAACGGGTTGCCCTGACCGGTGGGAATGGCATCGCCGCCCCCCTTCCTCCCGATGCCGTCGGCCGGTGGCCGTGACAGGGCCTGAGTCCGCATCTCGATGAATCCGGAGGAACCATGAAAACCATTTCCCAAGAGAACGGGGCAACCTCCGTTCTCCACGCCGCCGTTCTATGGCTCGCCCTGGCGCCGGGACTGGCGCTGGCGGCGCCCCCCCAGGATGGAACGGTGGATACCCCGCCGAATGCCAGCCAGAGGTACTACTACCTGAACCCGGCCGCTTCCCTGCCTCGGGTCGCGGACAAGGCTCACCCGGGCGCCGTCCCGCCCCAGGGCAAGCCCGACAAGAACAATCACCTGCCCGTGAAGCCCATCCCCGGGCCCCAGGTCAATGCTGGCCACTACCGGCTCACCCCCCTGCCCTTCTGAAAGCGAGGCCCGCCATGACTTTCATTCGCCTGAACAAGCTCATTTCCGCCTTGGGCGCGGCCCTGCTGGCCCTGGGCATCGGCGCCCAGGCCTGGGCGGCATCCCCGGTCGTCCGGACCAACGCCGACCAGATCCTGCTCCTCATCCCCGACAACGCCGACCCCGCCGATCCCCGGGTCACCGTCTGGCTCGACGCGGCGGCCGAGGAGGGGCTGCACGTCACGACCATCACCGATTCCCAGTTCCTGGCCCTCAATGCCCCGGCTTCCCAGTACGTCGGGGTCATCCTGCCTGACCAGGTGCATGTCAATGCCAGCGACAGCCTGGTAACCGCCGTCAAGAGCTATGCCCAGCAGGGCGGCAACCTGATGGTGGTCTATGACGCCGCCTCCAAGACCCCGGTCGATGCCGGCGGTAACGACTTCTACGTCAGCCCCTCCCGCCTGAGCGACGCGGTCGGGGTGGATTACGTCATGTATTCGACCCTGGGCGGCCAGACCATCGGCTTCGGCAATGTCGTCGCCCCGGAGAGCACCTGGCGGGCCCTGGGCGTCCCCCCGGGAAAATCCATGCTGTACCCCACCGCCGCCGGCACCGCCAACCCGGTCCAGGGCATCACCAGCTATTACTATGGCTTCCTGAACTATCCCGGCTTCGTCACCCAGGGTCCCTATGCGGGCGCCGCCATCGCCACCTCTCCGGCCTTCGGCCTGGTGGCCGGGGTCAATGACTACGGCAACGGCAAGGTGCTGTTCGTGAATCCGCCCCTGGGCTACCTCAAGGGCTACGGTACCGACGGCCTCCTGCTTCACGGCTTTCTCCGCTACTTCGGGGTCAGCCTGCTGCAGTTGCCCTACCTCTCGCCCCTGCCCCAGGGCAAGAGCGGCATGGTCATCAACGTCCATACCGACTGCGGCAATTCCCTGAATGACATCCGGCGCCTGGACCAGGCCGGGCTGTGGAACTACGGTCCCTTCTCCATCGATTTCACCGCCGGCCCCGACTGCGTCGACTGGAGCGACCAACTGGGGCTCAACGTCCCCTTCAACAGCACCACCCAGAGCTGGATACGCTACTTCGTGTCCAAGGGTCACGAGGTCGGCAGCCATGGCGGCTGGATCCACGATTTCTACGGCCTGAACGTCACCGAGGACAACCAGAACAGCCTCATCCCCAACAGCAGCGCCGCCGGATGCAGCGGCCCCGTCGGTGGCAACGGCCTCCCGCAATGCACTTACCAGGACTTGCTGGTCATCAACAAGGCAGCCGTGGAAGCCGTGACCGGCAAGCCGGTGCGGGAGTACGCAGCCCCCGAAGGCAACACCCCGAAGTGGTCCGTGGCCTGGCTGGAGCAGAACGGGGTCGCCGGCTATTACTGGGTCGGGAATACCGGCATGGCGCCGACCCGGGGCTACCGGGAAGGGCAGCTGTTCACCAAAAACATCTGGGCGCTCCCCATCACCCCCTATGGCGCCGCCGCCACCTTCGAGGAATTCTCCGCCAACAACATTTCCCAGTCCGAGGCCAGCACCTGGCTGACCAGCCTGGTGGATTTCGCGGTGAAGTACCGCACGTCCCGGATGATCTACTTCCACGAACCGGGAGTGACCGGCAGCGATACCGGCGTCTCCTATCTCAACGCGGTCCAGACCATGCTGCAACGGGGCAGGAACTACGGTTTCCGCTTCGGCTGGTACACCATGCCCCGCCTGGCGGATTTCCTGGCTGACCGCAGCAAGACCTCCTGGCAGGTTTCCCAACTGGTGGACGGTAGCCTGCTGTTCGACGCCTCTTCCCCCACCACCCTCAACGACAAGACCTGGGTCCTGTCCAAGGCCCGCTACGCCCAGCCGGTGGCCCTCAGCAACGTCACCGTCACGAGCGACACGGTAGCGAACGAGTGGCTGGTCCGTGCCAAGCCGGGAGTGAAAACGGCCCGGTTTACCAGCCTGCCCCTGTCACCCCTCACCCGGTAGGGGAACATGATGCTTCACCGCCCCCATCGGCGCCGGGGCAAGGTGCTGTTCGGCGTAGTCGCCGCCGCCGTGGTCGGCCTGACGGCCCCCGCGGCGGCGGGCGCCCCCCGGGACAGACACAAGATCACGGCGCGCCATTACCACCCTTCCGCCAAACCGGCCCGGCACGGCCGCGGCCAACCTGCCAAGGCGCGCCACTTCCGCCTCGCCCGGGAGGCGTCCGCCCCCCGAGTGCTGGCGGACGCCATGGCGCCGAGGGCCGAAGAACCGATGCCGGCCGCAAACCTGCAGTTCGCTTCCGTAGCCACGGAACCCCTGGCCGAGTTCATCCCGGCGGCAAAGACCGGCCCCGCCGCCGGGCGGGCCGGCCTGGGCCGACTGGTCATCGGGTTCGCCCAGGCAGGCTTCCTCGCCATCCTCCTCGTGCTGGCGGCCTACACCCTGCGCCACTGGCTATTCACCCTGAACCGGCTGTTCCGCCCGGTGACGGCGCCCTACACCGATATCGACACGGCCGACTGGCCCGAAATCACCGTATTCATCGCCGCCCACAACGAGGAGGCGGTGATCGCCAACTGCCTCGAGGCCCTCCTCGACGTGGATTACCCCCGGGACCGCCTGCACCTGGTGCCGGTAAACGACCGCTCCTCCGACGGCACCCGGGCCATCATCGACGGCTACGTCGCCCGCTTCCCGGGCCGCATCGCCCCCTTCCACCGCAGCAGCGGCAAGGCCGGCAAGGCCGCCGCCCTGAAGGACGCCATGGCCTATGCCCACGGCGACATCATCATCGTCTTCGACGCCGACTACATCCCCGGGCGCAACCTGCTCAAGCAACTGGTCGCCCCCTTCTTCGACCCGGAGGTGGGCGCCGTCATGGGCCGGGTGGTGCCCCTCAACGCCGCCAGCAACCTCCTCACCCGCCTCCTGGACCTGGAGCGCTCCGCCGGCTACCAGGTGGACCAGCAGGCCCGCATGAACCTCTCCCTGGTGCCCCAATACGGCGGCACCGTCGGCGGCATCCGCCGCAGCGCCATGACCGCCGCCGGCGGCTGGCACGACGACGTGCTGGCCGAGGACACCGACATCACCTACCGGCTCCTGCTGCGGGGCTGGCGGACGGTGTACATGAATCGGGCCGAGTGCTACGAGGAGGTGCCGGAAGCCTGGCCCGTCCGCCTCCGCCAGATCGGGCGCTGGTCGAAGGGACACAACCAGGCCCTGGCCCGCCACCTGGCCGGACTCATCCGTTCCCCCCGCGTGCCCCTGGCCACCAAGGTGGACGGGGCGCTCCTCCTCGGGGTGTTCGCCCTGCCGGCGGTCATCGCCTTCGGGCTGGTTCTCACCCTGTTGCTCTACTTCGCCAATGCGGGCCTGGCCGGCGCCGCCATCGCATCCCTTGCCCTCGTCGCCTTCGGCGCCCTCGGCAATTTCGCCGCCTTCTTCCAGATCGCCGCCGCGGCCATCCTGGACGGCTATTCCCGCCGGCTTCGCCTGCTGCCCTTCAACCTCCTGGCCTTCGTCATCAGCACCGTGGCCATCTTCCGGGCCACCGTCCATCTGCTGGTCCACGACTGGCTGCTCAAGAAGGAAATGGTGTGGGACAAGACGGTGCGCTACCGCCGCCCGGGGGCCGCCCTATGAGTACGCAAATCCTCTGGTGGGCCGTGTTTTCCGCCGCCAGCACCCTTCTCCTCGCCCTGCCCCTCGTGCCGGCCCTCCTCGAATGGCTGCACCCCACCGATGTGGCGCCCCTGCCCATCGCCCGGGAGCATGACGGGGATATCCGGCGCTTTGCCCTCGCCCTGCGCGACCGGATCGAGCCCTTCCTCCCCGCCCTGGCCGACGCGAACAGGAAAGGGGAGAACATCGCCGCGTCGCTGCCCGACGGCGCTCCCCTCCTCCTGCTCGGCATCCCGGAAGAGCTCCCGGGCGGCCCCCTGGAGGGGCTTGTTCCCAAGGCCATCGTGGCGGCGCTCCGGGATATCCGTGTCTTTTCCGGCTTTCCCCCGGCCAGCGCCTGGTTCACCGGGGCCGATCTCTCGGCTGGCCCCGGCGCGGAGCTCCGCAGCGCCTTCGCCGGGGGAGATATCCGGCTGGACGGGGGCGTCCAGGTCCTGCGCTGGATCCATGCCGGCGGCACCCTGGCGGCGGCCGAGGGCTGCCGCCTGAACGGCCGGGCCTCGGCCAACAGGGCCATCCAACTGGGCGCCGACGTGGCTTTCGAGCGCCTCAACGCGCCGACCGTGCGCACCGGTCGGGGGGCCCCGCCGGGAGACCGCCATGAGGAAGATCTGTCGGCCTTTGAACCCCGGGGCCACGCTCTGGACCTGGCCGGCCGCTCCAACCTTCTGGTGGGCGACCTGGAGGTGCCCCCCGGCCACGCCGTCGAAACCAATATCGTGGTCCTCGGCCGCCTGTCCCTAGGAGCTGGCACCGAGGTCCGGGGCAGCATCAAGGCCAAGGGGCTGCTCGAAATCGGCCCCGGCGCCGCGGTCACCGGCGCCGCGGTCTGCGCCGGTGACATTTCCGTCGGCCCGGATGCCGCCGTCGGCGGCCCCCTGGTGGCGGAAGGCGGCCTCCGGCTGGCGGAAGGCAGCCGGGTAGGCAGCCCGGCACACCAGACCACCGTCAGCGCCCGATACATCGCCGTCGCCCCGAACGTCTCGGTGCACGGCACCCTCTGGGCCCGGGACTGGGGCATCACGGAAGGGGCTGCGACATGAGGGCCCTTCTCGCCGCCCTGCTGCTCTTCGCCGCCCAGGCCATGGCCGCCCCCTTCGACCTGGAGGGCTACCAGGATGCCGACGGCCCCGTCCGCCTCAAGCGGGGTGGCGATTTCATGGACCCCTATTTCGCCCTCAAGGCCCTGCTCCTGGCCCAGCGCTACGGCCTGGACGCCAAGCCGGCCCTGACCCGGCTGATCGGCTGGATGCTCCCCCGGCAGAAGGCCGACGGCAGCTTCGACCGCTACTGCCGCCGGGCGGACGGCCTATGGGAGGCCTGCCGCCGGGCGGATGCGGACGACTCCATGCTCGCCCTCTGGATCGAAGCCCTGGACGTGGCGGCGCCCCCCGAAGGCGCCCCTCCGGGGTGGGTGGTGAGCGCCGCCTGGGCGGAGGCCGCCCTGGAGCGGAACCGGGAGGCCACCGGGGTCTATCGCATCTTTGCCGACCAGCCGGTAGCCCTGTTCATGGACAACGTGGAAATCCTGGCCGCCCTGCGCCACCTGGCGGCCTCGGCGGAGAAGCGGGGCGACGGCAACGCCGCGGCGCGCTGGAAGGGCCGGCTGGCCGCCCTGGAGGACGGCCTGCCCCGGGTGTTCGGTGACGGTTTGGCACGGCCGCTGCGCATCTCCACCCAGGAGCGGAACGACTGGGACTTCTACCCGGACGGGGTGGCAGAGGCCTTCGGCTGGCTCCACGGCTACCCCGCCGCCGCCGACGGCCCCCGCATGCGCCGGTGGCTCGCCCAGAACGGCGACGCCTGGAAGCGCTTCGCCGAGCACAACGCCCCCTGGGGAATCATTGCCCTGGCCGCCCTCGATGCCGGCGAAACCGCCGTGGCGCGGGACTGGCGCGATCGCCAGCGGAAAGCCCGAAGCGGCGAGCACTGGAATGTTCTTGAGG
This sequence comes from Actinomycetota bacterium, assembly GCA_050259815.1. Classification (GTDB taxonomy): domain Bacteria; phylum Pseudomonadota; class Gammaproteobacteria; order Burkholderiales; family Rhodocyclaceae; genus JAGTRP01. Next base: position 9,562 of record JBLNBI010000201.1, read on the forward strand.
AAGCCGCCTACCAGGCGATCGGGGCCGCCCTGCCCATCGCCGGCCCGGCGGCCGCCAAGCCGTGACCTGAAAGCAGACCTAGGAGAAGAACCGTGTACCAGAAGATCATGCTGTGTGCGGGCACCCGTCCCGAGATCATCAAGATGGCGCCCGTCTATCACGCCCTCGCCGCCAAAGGGGAAACGCCCTTGCTGCTGCACACCGGCCAGCACGAGGAAATGGCCTGGCCCCTGTACGACTTCTTCGGCATGAGCCCTACCCAGTCCCTGTCACCCCGCCGCCGGGGCAACTCCCTCGCCACCCTCAATGCCAGCGTCCTGGAACAGGCCGGCGACGCCATCGAGGATGCCCGGCCCGTGGCCGTCCTGGTCCAGGGGGACACCACCTCGGCCCAGGCCTGCGCCCTGGCTGCCTATTACCTCAATATCCCCGTGGGCCACGTGGAGGCCGGGCTGCGGACCGGCCAACGGGATCCCTTCCCCGAGGAAAAGAACCGGGAGTTGATCGGCCGCCTGGCGGAGTGGCACTTCGCCCCCACCCCCCAGGCGGAACGCAACCTCGCCCGGGAGGGCATCACCCGCCACGTTCATTGCGTCGGCAACACGGCGGTGGATGCGGTTCTCCTGGGCAGCCGCCGGCTTTCCGGCTGGACGCCGGGCAATGGGGCGGAGCGGTCCCTGCTCGGATTCCTGGAAGCCAATCCCCGGAAGAGCCTGATCCTGGTCACCGCCCACCGCCGGGAAAACTGGGGTGAGCCCATCCTCCGGGTGGCCCGGGCGGTGCGCTCACTGGTGGAAAAGAGGGCCGATGTCTGCGTGGTGTGGCCCCTCCACGCCAATCCCATCCTGCGGGCCCTGGTCATGCCCGAACTGGACGCCCTGGCGGCCACCGCCACCCACCGGCTCCTGGCCACGGAACCCCTCAACTATCCGGCCCTACTTTTCGCCATGAACCGGGCGGGCATCCTTCTCACCGATTCCGGCGGCATCCAGGAGGAAGCCGCCACCCTGCACAAGCCCGTGCTGGTGATGCGGGAGAGCACCGAACGCCAGGAGCTGATCGACGCCGGCGGCGGCCTGCTGGTGGGCACCGACCAGGAAACCATCGAGCGGGAAGTGATCCGCCTCCTGGACGACGATGACGCCCGGGAGGCCATGGAGGCGGCGCCCAATCCCTTCGGGGACGGCCGGGCGGCAGAGCGGATCCGGGACATCCTGAACCGGGGAGACGCGGCATGCGCCGGCTGATCCTAGCCCTCGTCCTCCTGGCCGGGGGGGGGGCCCAGGCCGAGACCCCGGTCCCTGAAAACTCTCCCGATCCCCTGGCCCGGACCCTGCCCGTGCCGGTAGTGGCGCCGGAGGCCAAGGGCTCCTTTTTCCTGGGCGCCAGCCATAGCGCCCTGACCTCCGGCTACGGCACCTGGAACGCAGCGGAAGCTCGACTGGTGGTGGAACAGGGAAGCAACACCTGGTACGGCGACGTGGCCCGGCGGGAGCAGTTCAACGACCAGGGGACGGCCTTCGGCGCCGGGCTGAGCCATGTCTTCAATCCCGACTGGTATGCCTCGGGCTTCATCAGCGGCAGCAGCGGCGGCTTCTTCCTGCCTCAGCGCCGGATCGACCTTTTCCTCCACCGGAAGTGGCTCGACGACCGGAGCCTGGTGACCACCGTCGGCATCGGGCATGTGGATGCCAAGGACGGCCATCGGGACAACAGCCTCTTCCTGGCCGCCACCCTCTACACCCAGAGCAAGCTGGTGCTGGAAGGGGGCGTGCGCTTCAACCGCAGCGACCCCGGCCAGGTGGACTCGGCACGCCCGTTCGTGGCGGTGACCTGGGGCGAGGCGAAACGCCAGTACCTGAGCGCCCGGGTCGAATCGGGCCGGGAGGCCTACCAGCTCATCAGCCCCGGGGCGGCCATCTCCGACTTCCACAGCACCCTGGCCACCCTGGGCTGGCGCCGCTGGATCACCAAGGACAGCGGGATACAGGTGACCGGGGAGTATTACGAGAACCCCAACTACCGCCGGCGAGGAATCGGGCTGGCCTTCTTCCGGGATTTCTGATGCCGATCTTCCCGAAAACCCGATTGCGGCCCTGGGGCTGGCGCGGAGGCGAGATTCCCATGCACCGCGCCTTCCGTACCCTGCCCTGGCACTCGGTCCGCTTTCCCGCCGTGGTGCTGGCGGTGGCTGCCTGGCTGGCCGCCTTCGCTTTCGGCTACGGGCTGCTGGCCGACGGCATCGCCGGGGCCTTGGCATTCTGGAGGGAACACCTGGGCCTGGCCTGGGAAATCCGGCACGTTCCCTACCCGGTACCCCTGCTGGGGTCGATGGACCTGCTGCAACTGGAGGTGCCCCGTCCGCCCCCCACGCCTGCGGACTGGCTGGCCAACCTCATCCTGATGACGGGAGCCTTCGCCGCCTCCCTGCGGCTGCCCCCCCAGGGGCTGCCCCTGGCCTACCTGCTCCGCTTGGTCGTCGGGCTGCACGGGGTATCCCTGGCCTACTTCGCCGTGGCGGCGGAGCATTTTCCCTACGGCATCGGGGACCACACGGGCAGCCTGTACCGCTTCACCATGGTGCTGGTGGCCCTGCTCCCCGCCATGCTGGCCGGGACCTTCTACGTCATCGAGCCGTCCTGGCCCCGGCGCCTGGCGGCCACCCTGCTCATGGTGGGCTACTTCGCCTTGACCCTGCCCTTCAAGCTCCTCGCCCATGCGGCCATCATCGACCTCCTCTCACCCCTGGCGATGCCGGTGCTCTACCTGGTGTTCGGGCCGCCCCTGGACATCCTCCTGCTGGTCGCCCTCTATTCCTGGGCCATCACCTGGGAGAAAGGCGGCCAAAGCCGGGCGGCCTGACGGCCCGCGCCGGGCAGCGGCTACACGAGCCCCCTGTCCCGGGCGAACAGGGTCAGGGCCATCCGGTCCCTCAGGTCCAGCTTGGCGTAGATGCGGTGCAGGTGAACCTTCACGGTCCCCTCGGTGATATGGGCCTTCTCGGCGATCTGGCGGTTGGCGAGGCCGGAGGCCACCATCCGCACCAGGTCCAGCTCCCGGGGGGTAAGGATGGCGCTGATCTGGTACATCTCCGTTTCCCGGCGCAGGATCTTGTCCAGGGCAAGGCCGATGGAGCGCTTCTCGATCCAGGTCTCCCCGGCGTGGACCTTGCGCAGGCAGCGGAGGAGCTGGTCTGCCGACATGTCCTTCAGGATCATTCCCCGGACCCCGAGGCGGACGGCGGTAAGGACATCGTCCTGGTGCATGGTGGCCGTGTAGATCACCGTGCGGGTGAGGGAGCTTTCCCGATGCAGTTCCGCCAGCACGGCCAGCCCGTCCATGCCGGGCATCTTGAGGTCGAGCAGGAGGATATCGGGCTGCAGCCTGCGGACGGCCTCCAGGGCCTGTTGCCCGTCCCTGCAGGCGTATTCCACCCGGAAGTCCGGTTCTGCCGTCAGGATGGACTCCATGGCCTGGAGCATGAGGGGGTGGTCGTCGGCCAGAATCAAGCGGATCGGTGTCATCTTGTCTCCCATGGTGTCGGTCTAAATTACAGTTACCCCTAATTTATGTTTCCGGCCGGAATCCGCCATGGGGCGGATCAGGTGATGGGAGCGGGGATTCTTCTCAGGTGGGCGCGCGACTCCTGCTCCACGGTGAGCAATTCCGGTGGGCGGGCGCTTTCGACAGGGCAACGCCCCTGCCCCGCCATGCCAATTACGTACTTTTGCCCATCGATATGGCCGCCGGCCTTCCGTAACATGCCCATCTTCGGCGCCGGGCACGGCAGGAAGCGGTCAGGCGTCGCTTCGTCCCTGTTCTCCCGCCCCATAACAACAGGCTTGGATAAGGAGACAAAAATGTCCTTCTGCACCTATTGCGTCTGGAAGCATCCCGGGGCCACCCCGGTCAGTGCGGCCCACCGGACCACAGCAGCCCAGGGAAGCCCAGGCTTCAATGCCCCGCGGGTATGCGCCCTGTGGCCCCAAGCCAAGCCGGCCCTGTGCGGAAGCGGCCGTTGTCCGGGGAGGGCATGCCGTGACTGAGAATTTTCTGATGAGGGGACACCGCTGGACCGGAACGCGGGAATGGGTCCTGGCGGAGCGGCGGGCCAGGCGGCCCGGAACGGGAAGCCTGCGGGCCACCCTGGGAGCGATACTGCCGAAGCGGGGCTACGGCTATTTCACGGCGTTCCAGATATTCATCCGTAGCTGCCTGAAATAGCCCCCTCCGGCCCGGGGCCCGCCCATGGCAGGCCCGAAGCGTTTCTTACTTGAGCCCGGTGACCCGGATTTCGACGCGACGGTCCGGGGCGAGGCAGGCGATGACCTTGGCGCCTCCCTTGCCCGGGCATTGGCCGGCGGTGGTGACCGGCTCGGCGCTGCCCTTGCCTTCGACCCGGATCAGGCTCCTGTCCACCTTCCTGGCCACCAGGTAGGCCTTCACCGCCTCGGCGCGCTTCTGGGACAAGCGCTGGTTGGCCTGCTGGGAACCGATGCGGTCGGTATGGCCGATGACCAGGATCTGGTCTACCGAGCGTCCCTTGATCTTGCCGATCACCTCGTCCAGCCTGGCCTTGCCCTTGGGCAGGAGGGTCGCCTTACCGAAGGCGAACAGCCCGTCCGCCGCCAGGGTGGTGGTTTCGACAGCCGGCTTGGCTGGGGCGGGAGCAGGAGCCGGGGCACTGGCCTTGACGGCCGGCTTCTCGGCAAGCTTGGGCTTGGGCGCCAGGTCGGGGTCGCATTCCGCCGTGGCCATGCCCGGCGTCCAGTAGCCCGTTTTCCAGCACAGCCCGTTGCCGCTCCTGACCAGGTTGCCGCTGGAATCGGTGACATATCCTTCCGCTGCGTTCGCCGCACCGGCAAGGAACAGGGAAGAAAAGATGATCGAGGCGAAGAGGGCTTGGTTTCTCATGGCTTCCTTGGCTAAAAAAAAGTGCCCGCGCAAGGCGGGCGAAAGGCACCGGGTAATGCAACTGGTGTTGATAGAAGGAGTGCATGCAATTTAGTCCCCGGCGAGACGGGTGACCAACGATATTTCCTTGAGGCATGGATAAGCTGAACTTAACCATTACCCTTCGGTACTGGAACGTATCGCCCAAACGCAGTACCTTTGCGCCCATTCGATACCGGGGGCATCCCCGCCCCGCACACGCCCTACCGATGGAATTTCTCGATCCCCGCACCTTTCTCCTGGTCGCCAACCTGTTCGGCCTCCTTTGCGCCCTGGTGCTCGGGGTCCAGGCCCGCAGCTTCCCGGACGACATCAAGGGGCTCCGGGAATGGGCCGTGGCGGTGGTGCTCATCGGCTTCTCGGCGGGGCTCGGCGCCCTGCGGGGCCTGCTGCCCGATGCCGTGTCCGTCATTGCCGCCAGCGCCATGCTCCTCTTCGGGCAATTCCTGCTGGTCGCCGGACTGCAGCGCTATTCCGGCCGGGAGCCCCTGTGGCGCCCCACCCTGGACGGCATCGGGGCGGTGATGATCCTGGTCCTCTGGCTGACCTACGGCTCCCACAACTACCCGGGCCGGCTCTTCGTCATGGCCCTGGCCCACATCGCCTTCTTCTCCTTCGGGGCCTACCTGGCCTGGCGGGCCGAGCCCCAGGGCTTCGGCAGCCGCTTCCTCGCCACCGTCTTCCTGTTGGGCGTTTCCGTCGCCATCTGGCGCATCGCCACCCTGCCCATCGCCAGCCAGGAGGTTGAGGACATTTTTGATCACAGCCTGGTCCAGCAGATCTACCTCGGCATGTTCTCCCTGGGGGTGCTGGGGCTTTCCATCGGCTTCATCCTCCTGGCCAACGAGCGCCTGCGGGTCGAGCTGGAATTCATGGCCACCCGGGACCCCATGACCGGCGCCCTCAACCGCCGGGCCTTCTTCAGCCGGGCCGAGGTGGAATGGGCCCGCACCCTGCGGTCCCGCCGGCCCCTGGCGGTGATCGTCTCGGACATCGACTTTTTCAAGAAGGTGAACGACACCCACGGCCACCACGTGGGGGACCTGGTGATCAAGGACTTCTCCCATCGCACCTCGGGCATGCTGCGGGTGCCGGACATCCTGGCCCGCTTCGGCGGCGAGGAATTCGTCATCCTGCTTCCGGAAACCGGCCTCGCCGAAGCCAAGAAGGTGGCGGAGCGCGTCCGCAAGGAGATCGAGACCCGGCGGAACAAGGAACTGCCGCCCTATACGGTCAGCCTGGGGGTGTCCGTAGCCCAGGGGGAGGCTGGCCAGGCGGCGGACATCGAGGCCCTGCTGGCCGAGGCCGACGCCGCCCTCTACCGGGCGAAGGAAGGCGGCCGCAACCGGGTCATGGCCTAGAAAACCTGCCGGCAGGACCCGCTGTCCAATTCCTGTTAGCGGTTGGTTAGGAGCAAGCCATGGCCCAGACCATTATCGGCGTCTTCGACACCTCGGAAGCGGCCCGCGCCGTGCGGGAGAAGCTGGCCGGCCGGGGCATCGATCCGTCCTGCATGCATCTTGCCGTCCATCCCCATGCCAGCAGGGATGTCCTTGAAACCGAAGAGGTCCGTGAAGGC
>JBLNBI010000202.1:0-28609 GCA_050259815.1 Actinomycetota bacterium
GGCTTACTCGTCCTCGTCCTTGAGCTGGAACTTGGACGCCAGTTGCTGCTGCAACTGGGGCGGCACCGGGGCATAGTGGCTGAAGTCGATGGTATAGGTGCCCTGCCCGCCGGTCAGGGACTTGAGGCGGGATTGGTAGTCGTTCAGCTCGGCCAGGGGAACCTGGCCGTTGATGGCCACCATGGCGTGGCCGCGGCCGTCGGTGCCGGTGATCTGGCCCCGGCGCCCGGAGAGGTCGCCGGTCAGGTCGCCGATGGCGGCTTCCGGCACCACGATCTCGATATTGACCATGGGCTCCAGGACGATGGGCCGGGCCGCCCGGATGGCTTCGATGACCGCCTTGCGGCCGGCGGTGACGAAGGCCACTTCCTTGCCGTCCACCGGATGGGTCTTGCCGTCATAGACGGTGACCTTGAGGTCTTCCACCGGATAGCCGGCGACGACGCCGCCCTCCAGGGCCTGGCGCACGCCCTTCTCCACCGCCGGCATGAAGACGCCGGGAATGACCCCGCCCTTCACCGCATCCACGAACTGGAAGCCTTCGCCCCGCTGCAGGGGCTCGATGCGCAGATAAACCTCGCCGAACTGGCCGGCGCCGCCGCTCTGCTTCTTGTGGCGGTGGTGCCCTTCCGCCGGAGCGGTGACGGTTTCGCGGTAGGGGATGAGGGGCGGCTTGGTGTCCACCTCCAGCTTGTACTGCCCCGCCATCTTGGCGAGCTTGGCCTTGAGGTGCATGTCCCCGAGGCCGCGGACCACCGTCTCGTTGCTGTGGGGATGGCGCTCCACGGTGAAGGTGGGATCCTCCAGGGATAGCTTGTTCAGGATGTCGAAGAGACGCTGCTCGTCGCCCTTCTTCTTGGTCTCCACCGCCAGGCCGGCCATTGGCCGCGGGAATTCCAGGGGCTTGAGGTGGATGTGGTCCTCGTCATGGGAATCGTGGAGGACGCAGTCGAACTCCACCTCCTCCACCTTGGCCACGGCGCCGATGTCGCCGGGGACCAGTTCGTCCACTTCCACGTAATCCTTGCCCTGCACCTGGTACAGATGGCCGACCTTGAAGGCGCGCTTGCCGCTGCCCACGAAGAGCTGGCTGTCCTTTTTCACCGTGCCCTGGTGCACCCGGAAGATGCCCACCTTGCCCATGTAGGGATCGGAAACAACCTTGAAGACGTGGGCTAGGACATGCTTACCGGCGTCCGGTTCGGCGTGGAAGGCCTCGCCGTCGCCCGGCTCGCCCTTGTAGAAGGGGGGCGGATTGCCCTCCGACGGGCAGGGTGCCAGGGTCGCCAGGACATGGAGCAGTTCCTTGACGCCGGCGCCGGTCTTGGCGGAGACGAAGAGGATGGGAATCAGGTGGCCCTCCCGCAGGGCCTTCTCGAAGGGGGCATGCAGCTCGCCCGGGGCGGGGTCGGCACCGTCCTCCAGGTAGCGCGCCAGGAGGTCTTCGTCCTCCTCGACGATCTGGTCGATGAGGGCCCGGTGGGTGGCGGCGGCAGAGTCGAAATCGGTTTCGCCTGAATCGTGCTCCAGCACCTCCACCACGTCATGGGCGCCATGGGCGGGCAGATCCAGAAGCATGCACTCCTTGCCGAAACGCTCGCGGATTTGGGCCACCAGACCCGGCAGGTCCAGGTTCTCGGCGTCGATCTTGTTGATGACGATCATGCGGCAGAGCTTGCGCTCGCCGGCCCAGCGCATCATGCGTTCGGTCATCAGTTCGATGCCGGTCTGGGCATTGACCACCACCAGGGCGGTATCCGCACCGGCCAGGGCAGCGATGGCCTGGCCGGCGAAATCAGGATATCCCGGGGTGTCGATAAGGTGGATGTGGTGGTCTTCGGAGGCGAAGTTGACCAGAGCCGAATTGAGGGAGTGGCCGGCTTCCTTTTCCTGGGGATCGAAGTCGCAGACGGTGCTGCCCTTCTCCACGCTCCCCTTGGACTGGATGGCCCCGGTGGCTGACAGCAGCGCCTCGGCCAGACTGGTCTTGCCGGCGGCGCCATGGCCGACAAGTGCAACGGAGCGTATGGCCTCGGTAGTGTATTTCGGCATGACTTTCTCCCCCGCTTCGGTTCAAGTTGAGATTAAGACTATCTTACGCCGGCCACGATCCTCTCAGCGAACATGGGGCCGACGCCATAAAGACCGCCGACGGCTAGCGCTACCAGCAGCAGGCCGCCGCCCAATTGCTTGCCCGTCTTCTCATTGCCCTGCCAATGGGTGGCAAAGAACCTGATGAGCGCCCCCAGGTGCAGCGCCAGGGCCGGAATGGCCAGCCAGCGCGCCAGGGTAGCAACGGGCACCACCTCCACGAAGGGCGCCGCCATGAAGGCAAGGGCACAGGGAACCGCAACCATGATGGAGGGCCCGATCAGCACCGCCCACAGCCACCTGCGTCCGCCGGCCACACTGGATGGAACGGCGTTGATGTAGCCCACCAGGACAAGGGATGCGCCGCCGGCAGCCGCCAGGGCGATGAGGGCGACGAAAAGGGTGAACCAGATATCCATTATTTCTTGGCTTTCTGAGGCCGCTGCCAGCCGACGAGGGTGATCTGCTTGGCCCGGGAAACGGTCAGGGCGTCCGGCGGTGCATCCTTGGTGAGGGTGGTGCCGGCGCCGAGGGTGGCCCCGCGGCCGACGGTCACCGGTGCCACCAGCTGCGTGTCGGAACCGATGAAGGCATCATCCTCGATGATGGTCTTGTGCTTGTTGGCGCCGTCGTAATTGCAGGTGATGGTGCCGGCGCCCACGTTCACCCGCTGGCCGACGAAGGCATCGCCCACGTAGGCCAAGTGGTTGGCCTTGGATTGGGCGGCGATCTTGCTGTTCTTCACCTCGACGAAATTGCCGATGTGCACCTCCGGCCCCAGCTCGGTGCCGGGGCGGAGCCGTGCGTAGGGGCCGATGACCGCATCGGGGCCAACCACGGCATCCTCCAGGTGACAGAACGCGGCGAGGCGGGCACCGGCGGCGATCTTCACGTTTTTGAGGACGCAGTAGGGGCCAATTTCGACGGCCTCTTCCAGCTCGACCTTGCCCTCGAAGATGCAGCCCACGTCGATGGCCACGTCCCGGCCGCAAACCAATTCGCCCCGGATGTCGATGCGGTTCGGATCGGCCAGGCGGACGCCCCGGGTCAGGAGTTCTTCCGCCAGGTTGCGTTGATGAACCCGTTCCAGTTCGGCCAACTGGACCTTGCTGTTCACACCGAGCACCTCCCACTCGCCTTCCGGCTGGGCGGTACGGACCGGCAGGCCCTCAGCAACGGCCAGGGCCACGATGTCGGTCAGGTAGTACTCGCCCTGGGCGTTATTGTTGGACAGACGGCCCAACCAGTCGGCGAGGCGGGCGGAGGGAATGGCCATGATGCCGGTATTCACCTCGCGGATGGCCTTCTCGGCGGGTGTTGCATCCTTCTCCTCGACGATGCGCACCACGTTACCCGCTTCATCCCGGACGATGCGACCATAGCCGGTGGGATTGGCGAGATCCACGGTGAGGATGGCGAGGCCGTCCTTGCCGGCCTGGAGCAGGCGCTTTAGGGTAGCCCCGCGGGTCAGGGGCACGTCGCCGTAGAGCACCAGGGTCTGGCCTTCTCCGGACAGTTCCGGGACGGCCTGCATGACGGCATGGCCGGTGCCCAACTGGGGTTCCTGCTTGGCCCAGGCGAGGTCGGGGGCGGAAAGGCTCTCCCGCACCGTTTCGCCGCCGTGGCCGTAAACGACCACGAGCTTGCCGGGAGAAAGCTCCCGGGCGGTATCGATGACGTGCTGGGCAAGGGCCTTGCCGGCGATGGGATGGAGAACCTTGGGCAGGTTGGAATGCATGCGCTTGCCCTGCCCGGCAGCGAGAATGACGATATTCATGTAAGACGGATGGTTGGTGGCCCGCCGTCAGCGGGCCTTTGTTGTCAGGCGACCTTCTTGTCGTCCTGTCCGGCGAGGATGTCGCCCAGTACCTGCTTGCCCCGCGGGGAGACGAACCAGTGGAGGACATTCTTCTCATTGATGCGGGTCTCGATGACCCCCAGGTTCTTCATGACGGTCAGGCGCTGGCTGACAAAATCCCGGGCCAGGCCGGTCTTGTCGCACAGGGCCGCCAGATTGCCGTAAACGAAACTCTCTTCGGACAGGGCACGCAGGATTTCGACGTCGTTATAGCTCAAGGATTCCCGGGGTTCCGCCTTCACTTCCGGCTTGGGCGTCTCCACCTTCTCCTCGCGGACGACGGTAGCCGCTTCCTGCTGCTTCTGCTGCTTGAGATGGCTCATCTCCCGCTTCACCTGGTCCACCTGGGCCAGGAGCTTGAGGGCGACGTTCTCGAACATGCGCCGGGAGGCGACCACATACATCAGGCAGAAGCCGGCAAAGACGTAGAAATCCACCGGCTTTGTACGGGCGCCTTCCAGCAGGGTGCTGGAGATCATGTTGAGGAAGAGGGGCACGGTGAGGGCGGCCACGATGCCCAGGATCGGGTATTTGACCCAGTCGCGACTGCCCATCTCGGCATGGCGGTCGGACAGGAAGAAATTGGCGATGCCGCCCAGGATTCCCGCCACGATCATGATGGCGAAGATGATGAGCATGTGTCCGTCGAAGGCGCCGCTCGGGGGCGTGACCTGAAAAGCCGCTTGCAATTCAGAGGCCATGATGTCTCCTTGGTAACAGTGGGCGTATTTTTACATTAATGACATCGGCTGTCCCAAGAAAAACGCCCCGTGGTTTGCACCGACGGGGCGTTTTCTGGATTACAGCGACTGGTTAGCGCGGCAGGGTGGAGCTGCCCATCAGGAAGGCATCCACTTCGCGGGCGCACTGGCGGCCTTCACGGATGGCCCAGACCACCAGGGACTGGCCGCGGCGGACGTCGCCGGCGGCAAAGACCTTGGCGGCGCTGGTGGCGTAGCAGCCGGCACCGTCGGTGGTCGCCTTGGCGTTACCCCGGTTGTCCTTCTCCACGCCGAAGGCTTCCAGCAGGCCGCCCACCGGGTTGGTGAAGCCCATGGCCAGGAAAACCAGGTCGGCCGGCAGCTCGAATTCGGAGCCGGCGACTTCGGTCATCTTGCCGTCCTTCCACTCGACGCGGACCGCCTTCAGAGCCTTGACGTTGCCGTTGCCGTCGGTGATGAACTCCTTGGTGGCCACGGCGAAGTCGCGGTTGCAGCCTTCCTCGTGGGAGGAGGAGGTACGCAGCTTGTACGGCCAGTAGGGCCAGGTCAGCTCCTTGTTCTCCTGCTCCGGCGGCATCGGCATCAGCTCGAACTGGACGACGGACGCCGCACCGTGGCGATTGGAGGTGCCAACGCAGTCGGAACCGGTATCGCCGCCGCCGATGACCACCACATGCTTGCCCTTGGCGTCGATCGGGTTAGCCTTCTTGCCGGCCACAGCCTTGTTCTGGGGAATCAGGAATTCCAGGGCGGCGTAGATGCCCTTCAGCTCCCGGCCCGGGATGGGCAGGTCGCGGGGCACTTCCGAACCGGCGGCCAGGATGACCGCGTCGAAATCCTTCTTCAGTTGCTCGGCGGAGACGAACTCGGTGGCGTCGTTGATGATGCCCTTCGGCAATTCCTTGCTGCCGACGATGACCTTGGTGCGGAAGGTCACGCCTTCGGCTTCCATCTGGGCCGCACGGCGGTCGATGATGGATTTTTCCAGCTTGAAGTCCGGAATGCCGTAGCCCAGCAGGCCGCCGAGGCGGTCGTTCTTCTCGAACACGGTCACGTCGTGGCCGGCACGGGCCAGCTGCTGGGCAGCAGCCAGGCCGGCAGGGCCGGAACCGACGACGGCGACTTTCTTGCCGGTCTTCTGCTTGGGCAGCTGCGGGACGACCCAACCGCTTTCCCAGCCCTTGTCGATGATGAAGTGCTCGATGGACTTGATGCCGACGGGAGCAGCATTGATGCCCAGGGTGCACGCAGCTTCGCAGGGCGCCGGGCAGATGCGGCCGGTGAATTCCGGGAAGTTGTTGGTGGAATGCAGCACATCCAGGGCCTGCTTCCAGTTGCCGCGGAACACCAGGTCATTCCAGTCGGGAATGATGTTGTTCACCGGGCAACCGCTGTTGCAGAAGGGGATGCCGCAATCCATGCAACGGGCACCCTGAACCTTGGCGTCGTCGTCGGACAGATGGGAGACGAACTCCTTGTAGTGCTTGACCCGAACCGCTACCGGTTCGTAAGCCTCGGACAGACGCTCGAATTCGAGGAATCCGGTGGGCTTTCCCATTTTATGCAGCCTCCTTCTGGCCCGCAGCGGCAAGCTCGGTGAGAGCCCGCTTGTACTCGTGCGGATAAACTTTGACGAACTTCTCGCGGTAGGCATCCCAGTTGGCGAGGATGGCCTTGGCGCGGGCACTGCCGGTGTACTCGGCGTGGCGGGTGATGAGGTCCTTCAACTGGTCCTCGTCGGTCTGGCCGCGGTGCATGGGCTCGTTAGCCGGCTGGCGGGAAGCCGCGACGACTTTTTCGAGGGCCACCTGGGCCAGGTTGCAGCGGTTCTTGAAGCTGCCGTCCTCGTCCAGCACGTAGGCGATGCCGCCCGACATGCCGGCGGCGAAGTTGCGGCCGGTCATGCCCAGCACCGCTACGGTGCCGCCGGTCATGTATTCGCAACCATGGTCGCCCACGCCTTCCACCACGGCGGTGCCGCCGGAGTTGCGGACGCAGAAGCGCTCGCCGCCGACGCCGGCCAGGAAAGCCTCACCGGCGATGGCACCGTACATGACGGTGTTGCCGACGATGATGTTCTCCGGGGTGTTGCCGCGGAAGTCGGGGTGCGGACGGACGATGATGCGGCCGCCGGACAGGCCCTTGCCTACGTAGTCATTGCCCTCGCCCACCAGCTCCAGGGTGATGCCCTTGGCCAGGAAGGCGCCGAAGCTCTGGCCGGCGGTGCCGGTCAGCTTGACGTGGATGGTGTCGTCCGGCAGGCCGGCATGGCCGTAGCGCTTGGCCACTTCGCCGGACAGCATGGTGCCGACGGTGCGGTTGACGTTGATGACCGGGGTCTCGATATGGACCTTCTGGCCCTTTTCCAAAGCCTTCTGGGCCTGCTCGATGAGCTTGTGGTCCAGGGCCTTCACAAGGCCGTGATCCTGCTCGTCGGTATGGCGGCGCGGTTCGCTGGCGGGGACCGGCGGCTGGTAGAAGACCTTGCTGAAGTCCAGGCCCTTGGCCTTCCAGTGCTCGATACCGGCGCGCATGTCCAGCAGGTCGGAACGGCCGATCAGCTCGTCGAACTTGCGGATGCCCAGCTGGGCCATGATTTCGCGCACTTCCTCGGCAACGAAGAAGAAGTAATTGACCACGTGCTCCGGCTGGCCGGTGAAGCGGCGGCGCAGGACGGGGTCCTGGGTGGCGACGCCCACCGGGCAGGTGTTGAGGTGGCACTTGCGCATCATGATGCAGCCTTCGACCACCAGCGGAGCGGTGGCGAAGCCGAACTCGTCAGCACCCAGCAGGGCGCCGATGACCACGTCGCGGCCGGTCTTCATCTGGCCGTCCACCTGGACGCGGATACGGCCGCGCAGACGGTTCAGCACCAGGGTCTGCTGGGTCTCGGCGAGGCCCAGTTCCCACGGGGTACCGGCGTGCTTGATGGAGGACTGGGGCGAAGCGCCCGTGCCGCCGTCGAAGCCGGCGATGACCACGTGGTCGGCCTTGGCCTTGGAAACGCCGGCGGCAACGGTACCGACGCCGACTTCGGACACCAGCTTGACCGAGATGGAAGCCTTGGAGTTGGCATTCTTCAGGTCATGGATGAGCTGGGCCAGATCCTCGATGGAGTAGATGTCGTGGTGCGGCGGGGGCGAAATCAGACCGACGCCGGGCACGGAATGACGCAGGAAGCCGATGTACTCGGATACCTTGTGGCCGGGCAACTGGCCGCCTTCGCCGGGCTTGGCGCCCTGGGCCATCTTGATCTGGATCTGGTCGGCATTGACCAGGTATTCCGTGGTGACGCCGAAGCGGCCGGAAGCGACCTGCTTGATGGCAGAACGCAAGGAATCGCCATCCTTCAGCTCGATGTCACGCTCGATGCGGCTCTTGCCGACGATGTCGGACAGCATGGTGCCGCCCTTCACCGGGGCAAAGCGCTTGGCATCCTCGCCGCCTTCACCGGTGTTGGACTTGCCGCCGATGCGGTTCATGGCCAGGGCCAGGGTCGTGTGGGCCTCGGTGGAGATGGAGCCCAGGGACATGGCGCCGGTAGCGAAGCGCTTGACGATTTCCTTGGCCGGCTCGACTTCCTCCAGGGGAATCGCAGTGCCGGTCGGCTTGAACTCAAACAGGCCGCGCAGGGTCAGGTGGCGCTTGGTCTGGTCGTTGATGATCCGGGCGTATTCCTTGTAGGTATCCGCCTTGCCGGAACGGGTGGCGTGCTGGAGCTTGGCGATGGCGTCCGGAGTCCAGACGTGGTCTTCGCCGCGCACCCGGTAGGCATACTCACCGCCGGCATCCAGCATGTTGGCCAGGACCGGATCCTCGGAGAAGGCCGCCTTGTGCAGGCGGATGGCTTCCTCGGCCACTTCGAAGACGCCGATGCCCTCGATGTTGGAGGGGGTGCCGGTGAAGTACTTCTCGACGAATTCCTTCTGCAGGCCGATGGCTTCGAAGATCTGGGCACCGGTGTAGGACATGTAGGTGGAGATGCCCATCTTGGACATGACCTTCATGAGGCCCTTGCCGACGGCCTTGACGAAGTTCTTGACGAACTTCTCGGCCTTCTCGGCATCGCCCTTGGCCAGGGACTCGATGGTCTCCAGGGCCAGGTAGGGATGGACGGCCTCGGCACCGTAGCCGCCCAGCAGGGCGAAGTGGTGCACTTCCCGGGCGGAACCGGTTTCCACCACCAGGCCGGCGCTGGTGCGCAGGCCCTTCTTCACCAGGTGCTGGTGGATGGCGGATGTGGCCAGCAGGGCCGGGATGGCGACGTTGTCCTGGTCAACCTTGCGGTCGGAGACGATCAGGATATTGGCGCCGGAACGGACGGCGTCCTCGGCATCAGCCGCCAGGGAGGCGAGGCGGGCTTCGATGCCTTCCTTGCCCCAGGCCACCGGGTAGCAGATATCCAGTTCGAAGGAACGGAACTTGCCGCCGGTGTACTTCTGGATGTGGCGCAGCTTCTCCATGTCCGCCTTGGTCAGGACGGGCTGGGAGACTTCCAGGCGGATGGGCGGGTTGATGTCGGTGGTGTTCAGCAGGTTCGGCTTGGGGCCGATGAAGGACACCAGGGACATGACCAGCTCTTCGCGGATCGGGTCCACGGGCGGGTTGGTCACCTGGGCGAACAGCTGCTTGAAGTAGGTGTAGAGGGTCTTTTCCTTCTTGGAGAGGACCGGCAGGGCGGAGTCGGTACCCATGGAGCCGGTGGCTTCCTCGCCGTTCTGCACCATGGGCTCCAGGATGACCTTGAGGTCTTCCTGGGTGTAGCCGAAGGCCTGCTGTCGGTCCAGCAGGCTGGCGCCGGTGGCTTCGCATTTTTCGTCGGCAGCCGGAACCTCGTCCAGCTTGATGCGGATCTTCTCGATCCACTCGCGGTAGGGCTTGGACTTGGCCAAGGAATCCTTCAGCTCGCCATCGTCGATGATGCGGCCCTGTTCCATGTCGATGAGGAACATCTTGCCCGGCTGCAGACGCCATTTCTTGACGATCTTCTTCTCGGGAATGGGCAGGACGCCGGATTCGGAAGCCATGACCACGAAGTCGTCATCGGTGACCAGGTAGCGGGCGGGACGCAGGCCGTTACGGTCCAGGGTGGCACCGATCTGGCGGCCGTCGGTGAAGGCCACTGCGGCGGGGCCGTCCCACGGCTCCATCATGGCGGCGTGGTATTCGTAGAAGGCGCGCCGGTTCTCGTCCATGAGGGTGTGCTTTTCCCAGGCTTCCGGGATCATCAGCATCATGGCGTGGGCCAGGGAATAGCCGCCCATCACCAGCAGTTCGAGAGCGTTGTCGAAGGACGCGGAGTCGGACTGGCCGGGATAGTGCAGCGGCCAGATCTTCTTCAGGTCATCGCCGAGAATGGGGGAAGAGATGGCCTGTTCCCGGGCCTTGAACCAGTTCACGTTGCCGCGCACGGTATTGATTTCGCCGTTGTGGGCGATCATGCGGAACGGGTGAGCCAGGTCCCAGGTCGGGAAGGTGTTGGTGGAGAAACGCTGGTGCACCAGGGCCAGGGCCGAGGTAACGCGCTTATCCTGGAGGTCCAGGTAATAAACGCCCACCTGGTCGGCCAGCAGAAGACCCTTGTAGTTTACGGTGCGGGCGGAGAAGGAGGGAACGTAGAATTCCTTGCCGTGCTTCAGCTTCAGGGACTTGATGGCGTTGGCGGCGCGGCGACGGATGATGAAGAGCTTGCGCTCCAGGGCATCGGTCACGAAGACATCCGGGCCACGGCCCACGAAGACCTGGCGGATTACCGGCTCCTTGGCCTTGACGGCGGGGGACATGGGCATGTCGCGGTTGACCGGCACATCGCGCCAGCCCAGCACCACCTGGCCTTCGGCCTGGATGGAGCGCTCGATTTCCTCGACGCAGGCATGACGGGAAGCGGCCTCCTGGGGCAGGAACACCATGCCGATGCCGTACTCGCCGGCGGGCGGCAGGACGACGCCCTGCTTGGCCATTTCCTCGCGATAGAACTGGTCCGGAATCTGGATGAGGATACCGGCACCGTCACCCTGGAGCGGGTCGGCGCCTACGGCACCCCGGTGATCCAGGTTTTTCAGGATCAACAAACCCTGCTCGACGATGCTGTGACTCTTCTGGCCCTTGACATGGGCAACGAAGCCCACGCCGCAAGCGTCGTGCTCGTTGGCGGGGTCGTACAAACCCTGCCGCTCAGGTACTGCCGGTTCCATCAATCTCGTTCCTTCAAAAAACTTGGGCGAGCCAAAAGGTGAAAAAAGCCGGCCAATGAGACCTCGGCCGGCTTGTACGAATCTTACGGACGACCCGAAATTTTACTGCCTATCCCCTGCGTAATCAAGAGAATGCAAAAGGTCAAGTAGGGTCTGAACTTATTTTTTCACTTGCAGCGTGCGCTGATGGCTTGCGCAATCTGCCCGGCCGTGGCTACATCCGAGACGACGGCCTTGCCGACGGACTCCAGCAAAACCAGCCGTAGCTTGCCGTCCTGCACTTTCTTGTCGTGCCGCATGAGTTCGATATAGCGATCTTCGCCCAGAGCGGGCCCGACGACCGGCAGCCCAGCCCGCAAGAACAAACTCTCGATTCGCGCCACGTCGTCGGCAGGAATCCAGCCGACGATGCGGGACAACTCCGCGGCCATCAGTGTCCCCGCCGCCACCGCCTCGCCATGCAGCCAAGCACCGTAGCCCATGCCGGTTTCGATGGCATGGCCAAAGGTATGGCCGAGATTGAGAAGGGCCCGCTCACCGCTCTCCTTCTCGTCGGCCGCCACCACTTCCGCTTTGTTGGCGCAGGAGCGGTGCACGGCAAAGGACAGCGCCTCGCGGTCGCGGCGCAGCAGGCAGTCCATATTGGCCTCGAGCCATACCAGGAATTCCGGATCGCGGATGAGGCCGTACTTAATGACTTCGGCGATGCCAGCCTTCAACTCCCTATCCGGCAGGGTATCGAGTGCTCCGATGTCGGCCAACACCAGCTTGGGCTGATAGAAGGCGCCAATCATGTTCTTGCCCATGGGATGGTTGATGGCCGTCTTGCCACCGACGGACGAATCCACCTGGGACAGCAGGGTGGTCGGCATCTGGATGAACGGCATTCCACGCTGGTAGCAAGCGGCGGCAAAACCGCCCATGTCACCGATCACTCCGCCACCAAGAGCAATGAGCGTCGTGCTGCGCTCGCAGTGGGATCCCAAGAGGGCATCGAAAATGGTGTTCAGGGTTTCCCAGGTCTTATATTGCTCCCCATCGGGCAACACAACCGGCAAAGCGGCCACTCCGATGCGCCCAAGGGTAGAAAGCAGGCGATCGAGATAGAGGGGCGCGACGGTCGTGTTGGTGACGACCACCGCCTTCTTGTGCTTGATATGGGGAGCAATTAGCTCGTCCCGCTCAAGGAGCCTCTCACCGATACGGATGGGGTAGGAGCGTTCACCGAGAGCTACGGTCAGGGTTTGCATTGTCTGGAATACTCGCGCAGAAGGTACTGGACGATGCCGCTGGCGACGAGGCGGGAACCGTCCACGACAAGATGGGCGACCTCGCGATAGAGCGGGTCCCGGGCCGCGTGGAGTTCCTCGAGTTTCGCCAGCGGATCGGGCACACGAAGCAACGGGCGATTGCGGTCGTGGCGGGTACGCTCGTAGAGAAGCCGGGGGGGGACATTAAGATAGACGACCCAGCCGGACTCATGCAGTCGCTTCCGGTTTTCCGGGTTGAGAACCACGCCCCCGCCGGTCGCGAGAATGATGTTCCGCTCGGCGGACAACTCGGCGATGGTGTGGGCCTCGCGCCTGCGGAAACCCTCCTCGCCTTCAATCTCGAATATGGTGGGAATCCGGACGCCGGTACGGGCTTCGATCTCGTGATCGGAATCGTAAAAGGTACGCCCAAGGCGTTTCGCCAACTGACGCCCCACGGTTGTCCTACCCGCGCCCATGAGACCAACCAAGTAGATGTTTTCGTTTTCTTGCACGTGGCGGATTCTAACCGATTCGGTGCCTGGCAAAGCAAAAGGGCCGGCAAGGCCGGCCCTTCATTTATCCTTTACCGATCAACGAACAGTCATTTCATCGCTGATGATGCGCGGCGTGATGAAAACCAGGAGTTCCCGGCGGCTGTTCGAATTTTGCTGATACTTGAATAGGAAGCCGACGTAAGGCAAGTCGCCAAAGAACGGCACACGCTCAGCCGTATTGGCCGTGTTAGTGGTGAAAACCCCACCAATAACCAGAGTACCTCCGTTTTCCACGACAACGTCGGTTTCGACGGTTGAACTCTTGATCGGCGGGTTATTCGCCACCGCCCGAGTCCAATCCGGCTCTTCCTTCTTGACCACGAGCTTCATCCTGACGGTCCCCTCAGGAGTAATCTGGGGCGTCGCTTCCAGGGATAGCTTCGCAGGCTTGAAGGTTACCGTCGCAGGTGCACTAACGGTGCCCGGAGTAACGACAGGAATTTCCGTCCCGTCCTCAATCTTCGCCTTCACGTTATTGGCCGTGATGACCCGTGGGCTGGAAATGATCTTGCCGCCACCGTCGGCTTCCAGGGCAGCCAGTTCCAGATTGAGAATTCTGCTGAAGGTGGCGTTGAACAGAGAGAAGGCCAGAGTACCGCCTGTGTTGGAAAACGACGGCAGATTGACACCCGCAGTTTGATTGGACGTCTGTTTTGCGCTTGTTGTCCCGGTTCCATCCCAATTCAACGTACCGCTAGGGGTCGTTGTAGCCCCTCCGCTAATCCCTACCCCGCTGTTGCCGATCATGTCGGAGCGCGTTGTCAGGAAGTTCAACCTCACGCCCAGGTTCTTGTTGAAGCTGTCGTTTGCCTCGACAACCCGAGCTTCGATCAATACTTGCCGAGACGCAATGTCGATGACCTTGATGAAGCTGCGAATCTCTTCAATCTTGGAAGAAATGTCGTTGACGAAGAGGATATTCGAGGTCGGGTCGGCAACGACACTACCCCGCTTGCTAAGGAACCGCTGTGCAGCTGAACCCTGCACCCCCGGCTGCACCAGCAACTTGGCGACATCGGCGGCCTTCTGGTAGTTGAGACGAATGCTTTCCGTCCGCATGGGCTCGAGATCGTTGATCTGTTGCCTCGACTCGAATTCAAGCTTCTCCCGGGTCGCAATCTCATCCCTGGGTGCAATCAGGATGACATTGCCGTTCTTCCGCATATCCAGCCCTTTTTGCTGGAAGATGATGTCGATCACCTGGTCCGCCGGCACGTCCTTCAGGACGAGAGTGGTCACACCGGTTACCGTCTCGCTGATCACCGCATTGAGTCCGAGTTCCTCTGCCATCAGACGCAGCAAGGCACGGACGTCGCCATTTTGGTAATTGATGCTGACCCGCGGACCTTGATAGCCAAGCTTCGAACCCTGCACAAGCTTGTTGGGATCTTCAATAATCCGCTTAACCTCAATGATGAACTGATTGTCGCTTTGGTAGGCGCTGTGCTCCCACAAGCCCTTGGGAGTAATCGTCATCCGCACGTTATCGCTTTGGGGAAGGGTCGTAATGGAGGTTACCGGAGTAGCGAAATCTGTAACGTCGAGCTTGCGGTTGAGTCTTTCGGGCAAGCTGGTTTTGAGGAAATCCACCACCAACACGCTGCCTTGCTGACGGATGTCGATGCCGGTACCGTTATCGCCAAGATCAACGACAATGCGCCCCTCGCCATCCTTCCCACGACGGAAAGCAATGTCCTGAATGGCATGTCTGACACCGGCGACCCGCTCCTCCACAAAGCGACTTGCCTTCTGGACACTGGGATCTGCTGCCTGCCCCACCGCAGACAAAGTCACATAGAGCGACTTGCCCTCCAGTCGGGTGGAAAAATTCATGTTGCGCAACAGGTTGAGGACCAGACGCGTCCGATCTCCCACCTGGACAACATTCAGACTTCTCAGATCACCCTCGTTTACGACCTGGTTATTCCGGCCAAGACCATTTACGGTACCCGGAAAATCAAAAGCTATTCTTGCCGGATTGAGAACACTAAACCCCGCCGGAGGAGCAGCAAGCGCATTCTTCAAGTCAATTTTGATGAGGATATCGCCGCCCTGCTGGGCAACATCCAGTTTATCCAGGCTGTTGGAGGCCGAGGACTCCTCAGCCCAAGCGGGGAGCCCGAGAGCAAAACACGAGGCAGCCAGCGCAGCCGCGATCCATTTGAACACCTTCATTTCCTGCCCCCCTCCTTACCCTGCAGGTACAGGGAATTGGAACGTTCCGTCCAGTCACCGGTAGCATCTTGCACCAGTTCGCGTACTGCCACTTCCCGTTCCGATATTTGCGTCACCATGCCGAAATCCAACCCCATATACTCGCCCACTCTTACCTGCTTGACGTTCTGATCTGCCTGGATCACCGCAATCGGCCGACCATTCATGCTCAGATAGCCAATCATCTTCAACGACTCAAGCGGATATTTCTCGAGAGGACTGTTGCGAATTTCCCTGGCCTCGAAGTCCGGCTGCAATTCCCCCTTGCCCGGCCCCTGCTTGCCCTTCGACTCCGGCTCAATCTTCGCAGCCTTGAAAGGATCGAGGATGCCATCGGCGTCATAGGGGACCGGCTCGTAAGGCTTCACCTCGGGAAGCCGGGGAATGCTGCCCCGCAGATCCTTCGTATTTTCCTTCATCCACTGGCGAAGATCCTCATGATCTCCACCCGAACAGGCCGCAAGCACCGCACTCGAGGCAATGACAATCAGCCGCCGCATCACTTCTTGCTCCCCTGCGCAGCCTTCTTCTGCCGCGCAATTTCTTCCTGGTCAAGATAACGGAAGGTCTTGGTCGTCGCATCCATGACAAGCTGGCCATTCGCCGATGAGGCGATAGCAATATTGTTCAGCGTCACGATGCGGGGCAAACGTGCAATGTCAGCGGCAAAGGCACCAAGATCGTGGTAAGTGCCGTTGATCTTCACTGTGATGGGCAGTTCGGCATAGAAGTCCCGGAGTTGCTCCTGCCCCGGCTTGAACAACTCGAACTGGAGACCACGCCCAAGCCCGGCCTGATTGACCTCCACCAGCAAGGATTCTATTTCGGACTTGTTAGGCAATTGCTTGAGGAGTGCGCCGAAGGACCGGTCGATTTCCGCCAGTTGCTGGGTATACAAATCCAGATTGATGGCCTGCTTCTTCTTGTCCAGGTATTCCTGCTTCAGCCGCTCCTCCTCCTGGTGCTTGGCCTCAAGCTCCGTCCACTGGTCATTCCACAGAAACCACCAGCCGGCCACGAGAAGAACCAGGAAGAGCACCAGAAGAACCGCCACTTTGGGCGCCAGGGGCCAAGTCCCCGGATCGTTCGGATTCAGGTTCTTGAAATCATCGGCGACTTTCTTGAAATCGACCTTGGGCAACGCAGCCCCTTTAGGCAGAGAAAGAGCCGGGCTTTTCATTTCTTCCCCTTCCCTTGGTCATCCGCCCTGACGCGGGTCACGTTGATGAAGAGATTGAATTCGTTGAGGCGCCGCTTATCCACGGTCACCGCCTTGATCTCCACCAGGTCAGGTTTTTCCATCCAGGGGGATGCTTCCAGGTTACGCATGAGCGCCGACACCCGGGCACTGGACTGGGCATAGCCGCTCAGTTGAATTCGGACCCCATCCTGCTTGAGTGACTTCAGGTAAATACCGTCCGGTACCTGCTTCACGAATTCACTCAACAGGAGAACGGTTTCACCCCGATCTCGCTGCAGGGACTCGATGACCTGTTTACGGGCAAGCAATGCCTGAGTCTGCTCCTTGAGCCGCTTGATCTCGGCAATATCCTTATCCAGTACCGCAATTTCCTTTTTCAGGAATTCGTTTTTTTCTTCCTGGCTCCCGACATAGCCGCCAATGACCGTGTAGACAAAGAAGACGATCAGCGCCCCCAACACCGCCACCATGCCGATCAAGGCATAAAATTGCTGGCGCCTCGCCTTGCGGGCCTCTTCCCGATGAGGCAAAAGGTTGATGCGAATCATGACGGGTCAAACCTCCGCAGAGCGAGGCCGCAGGCCACCATCAGCGAAGACGAATCAGCCAGCAGACTCTTGGCCCGAACCCGGTCCGACAGCACCATGTTGGCAAAGGGATTGGCGACGATGGTATTGATCTGGGTGCGTGTCGCCACCGCCTCGTCGACTCCCGGAATCACTGCGCAACCGCCTGCCAGAACCAGATGATCGACCTGGTTGTACTGGGTCGAGGTGAAGAAAAACTGCAGCGCCCGGGAAACCTCGAGTGCCAGGTTTTCCATGAAGGGCTGAAGAAGCTCGGTCTCATAGCCCTCGGGAAGATTGCCGGCCCGCTTGGCCGCTTCTGCTTCTTCGTAGCTCATGCCGTAATGGCGGGCGATATCCTGGGTCAGTTGACCACCACCAAACGCTTGTTCCCGGGCATAGACCTGTTCGCCATTACGAAGGACAGTCAGATTCATGACATTGGACCCGGCATCCACCAGGGCGACGATCTGGTTATTGCCGCCATCGGGGAACTGCTTTTCGATAAGCTCGAAGGCGGACAGGGAAGCGAAGGACTCGACATCCATGACCACTGCCTTGAGACCGGCCGCCTCCGCGACGGCGACGCGGTCCTCCACCCGTTCCTTCTTCGATGCCGCAATCAGCACTTCCAAATCATCGGGGGATGACGGTGCGGGCCCAAGAACCTGGTAGTCCAGGTTAACTTCGTCGATGGAGAAGGGAATGTACTGGTTCGCCTCCGACTCGACCTGGACTTCCAACTCATCCTCGCGAAGCCCGGTAGGCATGATGACTTTTTTCGTGATGACAGCCGAAGCTGGCAGTGCCATTGCAACATCGCGGGTGGAAGTCGCCATCCGCTTCCGCGCGCGCTTGACGCAATCGACAACGGCTTCCAGGTTAGTGATATTGCCGTCGGATACCGCATCCTTAGGCAGAACCTCGATGGTATAGCGCTCGACGCGGTAGCCATCTTTTCCATTGGCCACCAGTTCCACCATCTTTACAGCGGAGGAACTGATGTCGAGCCCAATCAACGGGCGCGCCTTGGGATTGAATATCGACAGATCGAAACCCACCTGACCCCCGAAAAAGCCTTTTAAAATGCGATGTTAGGCAAAAAATCAATAATTCACTTCAGATGCTAGCAACAACACCCCGGTGTGTAAAGCGATTTTTCAGCCCGAAAAGGGTTGGGCGTATAATCGCCGCAACACCACTCTCCCCGCCCCTGTTTTGTCTACTCCCCGCTTGGCGCTGCGCCTCATCGCCTACCCCCTTCTGGTCATTGCCGGCCTGATCGCCATCGGCGTCGCCCTGGCCCTGATCGTTCTGGCGCTCACTTATCCGAATCTGCCGTCCCTGGAAGTATTGACGGATTATCGTCCCAAGATTCCGCTGCGGGTCTACACCGCCGACGGCCATCTCATCGGCGAATTCGGCGAAGAGCGTCGGGCGGTCGTCGCCATCAACGACGTCCCCGCAGTTATGAAGCAAGCCATCCTCGCCGCCGAGGACGAGCGCTTCTACCAGCACGGTGGCGTAGATACCCTGGGGATCATGCGCGCCGCTGCCGTCAACCTAGTTGGCGGAGGCAAGAAACAGGGAGCATCGACCATCACCCAGCAGGTCGCCCGGAATTTCTTCCTATCCGGGGAAAAGACCTATACCCGCAAGCTGTACGAGGTGCTGTTGTCCTTCAAGATCGAGAACAACCTATCCAAGGACCAGATTCTCGAGCTGTACATCAATCAGATCTATCTGGGCCAACGGGCCTACGGATTCGCCGCCGCTTCCCAGATTTATTTCGGCAAGCCCCTCAAGGATATTTCCGTCGCCGAAGCGGCCATGCTGGCCGGCTTGCCCAAGGCGCCGTCAGCCTACAATCCAGTAGTCAACCCCAAGCGTGCGAAGATTCGGCAGCAATATGTACTGCGCCGCATGCGGGAACTGGATTTCATCAACAACCAGCAGTTCGAAGCCGCCGGCAAGGAAGTTCTGGTCGTGAAACGGGAGTTGTCCGACTACCCGGTCCATGCCGAGTACGTTGCCGAAATGGCCCGTCAGATCGCCGCTGAACGATTCCCCGAGGACGTCTATTCCCGGGGCCTCAAGGTGTACACCACCATCCGCAAGGAGGAGCAGGAAGCTGCTTACAACAGCCTGCGCAAGGGCGTCATGGATTACGACCGCCGCCATGGCTACCGGGGTGCCGAGGCCTATATCGACATGACGGACATTACGTCCGACCAGGACGAGAAGATCGACGAAGCACTCCACGAGGTTGCCGAAGCCGGCGATCTCATCCCCGCCCTGGTGCTGGCCGCCGACGCAAAGCAAATCCGTGCCTACAAGCGGGGCGGCGACGTTATTGCATTGAGCGGCGACGCCATCAAGTTCGCGGCCCGCATGCTGGACGACAAGGCCCCGCCCAACAAGAAGCTGCGGCGCGGCGCCATCATCCGGGTGCAAAAGGACGACAAGGGACAGTGGCAGGTTGCCCAGCTACCCGAGGTGGAATCCGCGTTCATCGGTGTCGATCCCAAGGACGGGGCCATCCGCGCCCTGGTGGGCGGCTTCGATTTCAACCGGAACAAGTTCAACCACGTCACTCAGGCGTGGCGCCAGCCCGGTTCCAGCTTCAAACCCTTTATCTACTCCGCATCCCTGGAGAAGGGGTTCAGCCCCAACAGCGTCATCGCCGACGAACCCATCGTCATCTCGGCCAGCCAGACCGGCAGCCAGGCCTGGGAGCCCCATAACTACGACGGCAAGTACGAAGGTCCGATGAAGATGCGCACCGCCTTGGCCAAGTCCAAGAACATGGTGTCCATCCGCATTCTGCAGGCCATCGGCACCCAGTACGCCCAGGATTACGCGACCCGCTTCGGCTTCGACGCCGACAAGCATCCGCCTTATCTGACCATGGCCTTGGGCGCCGGGTCGGTGACTCCCTGGCAAATGGTGACGGCCTACTCGGTGTTCGCCAACGGCGGCTACCGAATTCAGCCCTACGTGGTGAAGGACATCCGCGACGAGAAGGGGCAGGTGCTCGCCCAGTCGGCCCAGGTCCAGGCGGGTGACGAGGCCATCCGGGTCATCGATCCCCGCAATGCCTTCCTGATGGATTCCATGCTGCGGGACGTGGCCATCTACGGTACCGCCGCCAAGGCGTCGGTGGTCCTGAAACGCCAGGATTTGGCCGGCAAGACCGGCACCACCAACGAATACGTGGACGCCTGGTTCTGCGGCTACCAGGCCACCGTCACCGGCTGCGCCTGGATCGGCTTCGACCAGCCCAAGAAGCTGGGTGACAAGGAAACCGGCGGCGTTGCCGCCCTACCCATCTGGATCGGCTACATGTCCCGCGCCCTAAAGGATGTTCCCATAACCCTGCCGGAAGTGCCTACCGGCCTGGTGGCTGCCAGCGGTGGCGGCTATGTGTACGCCGAGAATGTGGCCAAGGAACTGAGCCCCGAAGAGCAGCAGGCCGAAGGGGCACCGCCGCCTAAGCCCGAGTTGGACAAGCCGCCGGCCGACTGATCAGTTCAGCAGGATCGTCTCGCCGGCCTGCTGGCTGGCGAGGCGGGACAGCTTGGCCATCAATTCCTCGCTGTCCCGGGTGTCACGCCAGGCGTTGCCGTCCCAGCGGAAATGAAAGCCCCCCGCCCGGGCCGCCACCCAGATTTCCTTGGCGAACCCGTGGCGGTTCACGATGATCTTGCTGCCGTCCTCGAACTCGATTTCGAGGATGCCGCCCGGCTGGGGTTCGAAGTCCAGATCGGCGCCGCAAGACTCCACGGCATTCTCGATACGGGCCAGGGCCGCATCGGCCAACGCATTGAATTCCTTATCATCCATGGTGTGCTACCATCCCGCCATTTACCGGCCAGTACGTCATTAATGTCCAAATATCTCGCTGTCCTGCTGGTTGCCGGTCTTTCGGCCTGCGGTATGAAAGGCGCCTTGCAGTTGCCGCCCGGACCGCCGCCGGAACCGCTCTTGGGCAAAGCCAAGACTTCCAAACCGGCCGAACCTGCGGCCAAAGATGTTAGCACGGACACCAATCGAAGCTCCCAATGAACTCCTTTGAACTGAAGAACGGCGTTCTCCACGCCGAATCCGTCTCTTTGCCCGAAATCGCCCGCCAATTCGGCACGCCGGCCTACGTTTATTCCCGCACTGCCCTGGAAGGTTCGCTACGGGAATTCCAGGACGTCCTCGCCGGGCATCCGGCCGGGCAAGGCGCCCTGGTCTGCTACGCCGTCAAGGCCAATTCCAACCTGGCCATCCTGAACCTCTTCGCCCGACTGGGTGCCGGGTTCGACATCGTCTCCGGCGGCGAATTGCAGCGCGCCCTGGCGGCCGGGGCCGATCCGAAGAAGATCGTCTTCTCCGGCGTCGGCAAGACCAAGGCGGAAATGCGCCAGGCCCTGGAAGCTGGAATCTTCTGTTTCAACATCGAGTCCGCTCCGGAGTTGGAGCGGCTGAACGAAGTGGCCGGCGAGGTCGGCCGGAAGGCGCCCGTCAGCCTGCGGGTCAATCCCAACGTCGACCCCAAGACCCATCCCTATATTTCCACCGGGCTCAAGTCCGCCAAGTTCGGCGTGGCCTACGAGGACGCCCTGCCCCTCTACCGCCGGGCCGCCGGCCTGCCCCATATCGAGGTGGCCGGCATCGACTGCCATATCGGCTCCCAGCTCCTCGACCCGTCGCCCTTCACCGAGGCACTGGATCGCATCCTGGCCCTGGTGGACCAGTTGGCGAGCGAAGGCATCGCCATCCATCATCTGGATCTGGGTGGCGGCCTCGGCATCCGTTACAAGGACGGCGATCATCAGCCTACCGTCGCCTCCTACCTGGTTCCGCTCCTCGACAAGCTGGAGGGCCGCAGCCTCAAGGTCGTCCTGGAGCCGGGCCGCCGCCTGGTGGGCAACGCCGGCCTGCTGCTGACCCAGGTGGAATACCTGAAGCCGGGCGAAGGCAAGAATTTCGCCATCATCGACGCCGCCATGAACGACCTCATGCGGCCGGCCCTGTACGAAGCCTGGCACGACATCCTGCCGGTGACGCCGCGCCAAGGGACCGCCACCACCTATGACGTGGTCGGCCCGGTCTGCGAGTCCGGCGACTTCCTGGGCCAGGAGCGCAGCCTCTGCATCGAGCCCGGCGACCTGCTGGCCGTGATGTCCGCCGGTGCCTACGGCATGGCCATGAGTTCCAATTACAACACCCGCCCCCGGGCCGTCGAAGTCATGGTGGATGGAAACAAGGTGCACCTCATCCGCCGGCGGGAAACCGTCGCGGAAATCTACGCGGCCGAGCAGGTATTGCCGGCCTGATACCCATCATCCCGCCGGCTGGTCCGGCGGGATTTCCCTTTCTTTAAAGCACCAAGGCGAGGGCCAGCGGCAGGAAGCCCAGCGCGGCCAGGTTGCCGATCAGGACGATGGATGCAACCCGCTCCGGTTCCTGTCGGTAGCGTTCGGCAAAGAGAAAATTGAGCACTGCCGGCGGCAAGGCGCCGAATACCAAAAGCATGGCGGTTTCCTGACTGCCCAGGCCCAGCAGCTTCGCAACGACCCAGGCCAGGACCAGCCCGGCAACCGGCCGCAGCACCGCGCCCGCAACGGCCACCCTGGAATCCCCGAAGCTCACGTCGGTCATTCGCACCCCCAAGGCGAAGAGCAGCAAGGGGATCGACACGTCCCCCAGCATCTTGATAGCGGTGACCGCCGGCTGCCAGACCGGAATCTTCAGGGCGGCCACCGCAAGGCCCGCGATCGCGGCGGCCACCACCGGCACCCGCCACAGGGTCAGTAGCCGGGCATGGGGGTCGAGCATGCGGGCGCCCAGGGAAAAATGCAGGGTGTTCTCCACCATGAACAAGATCACGGCGGCGGGCAGGGAGGCTTCCCCCCAGGTCAGCACCGCCAGGGGCAGGCCGATATTGCCTGAGTTGTTGAACATCATGGGCGGCACGAAGGTCCGCCACTGGACGCCCAGCAGGCGGGCGAGCGGCCAAGCGATCAGCCCGCTCCCCAGAACCACCGCCAGCGCCCCGGTCGCCAAGGGGCCGAAGACCGCCAGGTCGAAAGACTTGCCGGCCATGGCGCCGAACACCAGGGCCGGGACGAAAACGTCCATGTTGAGGCGGTTGGCCACCGCCATTTCCGGCTTGTGGCGGCGGCCATAGAAATAGCCGGCCGCCACGATGGCCAGAATAGGGAAGAGGATCGCGGTGATGCGGACGAACAGGCCGTCGGCGCTCACAGCACGTAGCGGGACAGGTCTTCGTCTCCGGCCAGGCCGGCCAGGCGTTCTTCAACGTAGGCCCGATCCACCGTCACAGCCGTCTTCTGGCCGCTCCTGCCGGCTTCGAAGGAAACCTCCTCCAGCAGCTTTTCCATGACGGTGTAGAGGCGCCGGGCGCCGATGTTCTCTGTTTTCTCGTTTACCTGATAGGCAATTTCGGCCAGGCGCCGGATACCGTCGTCGGCAAACGTCACCTCGACCCCTTCCGTCTCCAGGAGGGCCTGGTATTGGCGGGTCAGGCAGGCGTCGGTCTGGGTCAGGATGCGCTCGAAATCGGCCACTGACAGGGAATCCAATTCCACCCGGATGGGGAAGCGGCCCTGGAGTTCTGGAATGAGATCCGACGGCTTGGACAAATGGAAGGCGCCGGAAGCGATGAATAGGATGTGATCAGTCTTGATCATGCCGTATTTGGTAGAGATCGTGGTGCCCTCCACTAGGGGCAGCAGATCCCGCTGCACGCCCTGCCGGGACACGTCGGCGCCGTGGCCTTCGGAACGGCTGGCGATCTTGTCGATCTCGTCCAGGAATACGATGCCGTTCTGCTCCACGTTCTTGACCGCCTCAACCTTCACTTCCTCGTCATTGACCAGCTTGGCGGCTTCCTCGTCGATGAG
The DNA here is from genome assembly GCA_050259815.1 of Actinomycetota bacterium. Classification (GTDB taxonomy): domain Bacteria; phylum Pseudomonadota; class Gammaproteobacteria; order Burkholderiales; family Rhodocyclaceae; genus JAGTRP01. The sequence goes on from JBLNBI010000202.1 coordinate 23,568, forward strand.
GATTTTTCGAGCTTCGCTCACCTTGAGCTTGCGGGCCTTCTTTCGACCGCTGCCCATGTTCTGGAACATGCCCTGAATTTGCTGGGTCAGCTCCTCCATCCCCGGCGGAGCGAAAATTTCGGCCTGCATGGACGGCAGGGTGACCTCGATGTCGATTTCCTTGTCGTCGAAATCTCCTTCCCGCAGTTTCTTCCTGAATTTCTGGCGGGTGGAATTATCCTCGGACTGGGTATTGCCCTCGGCAAAGAAGCCGGGGCTACGGGCAGGAGGCAGAAGGATGTCGAGGATACGGTCCTCGGCGGCGTCCTCGGCCCGGGAGCGCACCCGCTTCATGGCCTGCTCCCGGTGGTTCTTGATGGCGATCTCCACCAGATCGCGGATGATGGTGTCCACATCCCGGCCAACGTAGCCCACTTCGGTGAACTTGGTCGCCTCGATCTTGATGAAAGGGGCGTTGGCCAGCCGGGCCAGGCGCCGCGCGATCTCGGTCTTGCCCACGCCGGTGGGGCCGATCATGAGAATGTTCTTGGGAGTGATTTCCTGGCGCAGGGGCTCGGCCACCTGGGCGCGGCGCCAGCGGTTACGCAGGGCGATGGCAACGGCCTTCTTGGCCTTGCCCTGGCCGACGATGTGCTTATCCAGCTCGTGGACGATTTCCGGAGGGGTCATCGCGGTCATTCCAGTACCTCGATGGTGAAGTTACGGTTGGTGTAGATGCAAATGTCCCCGGCGATCTCCAGGGACTTGGTGACGATATCCACGGGGGCCAGCTCGGTATTCTCCAGGAGCGCCCGGGCCGCGCTCTGGGCATAGGCGCCGCCGGAGCCGATGGCCACGATGCCCTGTTCGGGCTCCAGCACGTCGCCGTTGCCGGTGATGATCAGGGAATTCTCGGTATCGGCCACGGAGAGCATCGCTTCGAGGCGGCGCAACATGCGGTCGGTGCGCCAGTCCTTGGCCAGCTCAACGGCGGAGCGCAACAGGTTGCCCTGATGCTTTTCCAGCTTGGCCTCGAAACGCTCAAAGAGGGTGAAGGCATCGGCAGTGCCGCCGGCAAAGCCGGCCAGAATACGGTTCTGGTAGAGGCGACGGACCTTCCTGGCACTGGCCTTGACGACGATGTTCCCGAGGGTCACTTGGCCATCGCCGCCCATGGCGACGCGATTGCCCCGGCGCACCGACAGGATCGTGGTGCCGTGATATTGCTCCATACGAAAATTCCTAAAATTTGGGGACGACGATACGGGCGACGTGGCTAAGGCCTACGATGCCCATCAATTCCGCCACCAGATGATGGGGATGGCGGATAACGACTTCCTTGCCTTGTCGCCAATAGGGCTCCAGGGTGTTGCGCAGGAGGCCGGCCGAGAAGAAATCCAGGCGCTTGACCCGGGAGAAATCCAGGATCGGCAGGTCGGTGGAATCGAGATAGTTCGGCAATTCGCCAAAACGATAGTTCTTGAGTTCGCCGGAGAGGTTAAGGACATGTTCCTGGGGCGCCGCGGGCGCAACCGGGGCCTTGCCTTTGGCCGGGGCCTTGACGTCCTCCCAAGAGGGGGGCGACACCTCGAAGGTGACCGCGTAATCCACAGCCTTTTCCTCGAAGGCTTCGAAACGACCGAGGCGCTGATAGAGTTCCAGGAGAAGAAGCCAGGAGCCGACGGACTCGGGCTGCCCCACCACCAGGCGGGATTCCAGACGGCCGGCCAAGCCTTCAGCGCCATCCATGGTAAGCGCGATGCCCTTCTTGCGGGCAAGGCGGAAAAGCTCCCCCAGAGCGCTTGCCGCGTCGTCATCGCAGCTCACCAGCTTGCCGAGGTCGACCCGCATCGGGCCCTTGCCGGCAAGGGCAGTCTTCAGCTTCAGGATTTCAGCGGAATCGGCGCCGGTCACGACCCCCTGGATCGCCACGGTTTTCTCCCCCGAAGCCGTAGCGGGCGCGGCGGCCTCCGGTTGGCGCCAGGTCGGGGGGGACTTTTCGCAGACCTGGGCGAATTCCATACCCAGCTTCTCGAAGGCAGCGCGGTCGCCCAACACCTGCACAAGATCGAGGAGCATGCGCCAGAGCCGTTCAGCAGCGGCACCGCTATGGGATCGGGCGCACATCTCCAGGACGGAGCGGGCGGCACTGTCCTGGCCATTGGCGAACAGGACGGCAGCCTGCTCGATGTCGGCCTGGACGGGATCTTCCCCGGCCTCCACCTCGATGGTCATATCCCCGGAATCGGCGAATTGGGAATCCGAAAAGTCGAGCGGAGGCAGCTCTTCCTTGGCACTGGCAGGAGACGAAGCCGGGGCCGACGGCTGGGAAGGCGAAGCCGCCGCAGCTTCCGGCTTGCCGGATTCCGCCGCCGGACGCAGGGCCTCATCCTTGGCTGCGGGCGTCCCAGCCGGCGGCTTCGGACGCGCCACGGGGCGCTCCGGCATTTTTTCCTGGGTTTTCTTGAAGAGTGAAAAGACCATACGCGTCGTCGGGGCAAGAACCGTTCTTTTAGCACGCCCGATGCTTAGGTGCAATGCCGTCGATTAGGTAATCCGACTATTCCAAGGGCAATCAGCACAACAGCCAGCACCGGCCCGAAAGGCTGGTCCAGGTGGAGGGCAAGAAGGAAGGCGGCGACGTACCCCACCAGGCCAAGCAGGGCGGAAAGCAGAAGGCCTCGGCGCCAGCTCGACGCCCTGCCAAAAGCCACCCAGGGCGGGACGAAAACCAGGGCGAAGGCCCCCATCACTCCCAGGGACATGGTGGCCACCGCCAATACAGCTACCGCCAGCAAATCGAACCCCAGATGCACCCGCCAGGCGGGCAGCTTTTGGGCACTGAAGAAAGCCGGATAGAGCTGAACCAGGAGCAAATGCCGGGACAGCAAAGCCAGGAGCGGCAGCGCCACTGCCAGGCACACCGCCGAAATGGCCAGTTGGGTGGCGTCGGCGAAGTAGAGCTGGCCGTCGAACAGGGCGTGTCCAAGGCGTTCGGCCATGGGGAGATTGGAAGTCAGCAGCACGGCGGCCGACCAACCGGCCAGGAGCAGCAGCGCGTAGGCGGTTCCCCCCGCCAGCCGGGAAGCCACCAGGCGCTTCAGCAGAGCCGCCAAGACGGCCATGCCGGCCCCGCCCAGCACCAGGGGAAGCTCGAAAGCCATGGCGCAAAGCGCCCCAGCCGCCGCCACATGGGCGTAGGCGAAGGCCGCCAACCACTCGTCCCGCAGACGCAGGTAGCAGCCGAAAAGGGGCAGCAGCAGGGCAAAGCACAGGCCGATCAGAAAGGGCTGCAGAAAGATGGGGGAGAAGAACTCGGTCACGGCCGCCCCTCCCCGACTTCCACGACCCGGTGGCATACCGTGTCCACGAATTCGTGGTCGTGGCTGACCACCAGCAAGCCGGCCCCTTCCTCCGCCCGCCGCCGCAGCGCTTTCCCCAGGTGGGCGACGCCGGCCGTGTCCAGGTTATTGGTGGGCTCGTCGAGCAGGACTACGTCCGACGGCGCCCGCAGCACCGCCCACAAGGCCAGGAAATGGCGCTGGCCGCCAGACAGAGAATCGAGGCGCCACCCGAGCTTGTCCTCCAGCCAGGGCGGCAAGCCCTCGGGCGTGGCGCCGGTCAGTTTCAGAAGATCGGCGCCGCACAGGGGCAAGCCCGCAAAAGGCGGGGGTGCCTGGGTCTGCAGGGCGAGGCGCAGGCCGGGACGCTTGTCGAGGCGCCCCTCGAATAGCCGCGCAACCCCGGTCAGGGCCGACAGGTAGGTGGACTTGCCGACCCCATTGGGCCCTACCAGGCCAACGATTTCCCCGGCGCCGAGGCTCAGGCTCAAGGGCGGCGTAACCGGCCTTTCCCAGCCCGCAACCAGGCCTTCCGTCACCAGTAGCGGCGCCGTCATTCCAGCCCCTTCACGAGTCGGGCCAGGGTGTCGTCGAACAGGGAAAACAGGTCCTTGGCGGCGGGCGTGCCGCCCACGGTGAAGGGCAGCACCACCACCGGAATCCTGGCCTCCCGGGACATCCAGGCGCTGGGCCCCTCGTTCTGGTAGGCCGCCCGCAGGATCAGTCGGGCCGGCTGGCTTTTCTGCCGGGCCAGGACCTCGGTAAGATAGCCACTGGTGGGCTCGACACCCGGCTTCGGCTCCAGGGTCGCCACCTCCTTCATGCCCAGCCAGGCGATCAGGTAGGAAAAGGTCTTGTGCTGGACGATCACCGGCACGCCCCGCAGGGAAGCCGCCTGCTTTTCCCAGCGGGGGATAGCCTCCTTCATCCTGGCGGCGAAGGCCTGGTAGCCGGCAGTGTAGGCCGGACCGTTGGGGGGATCGATGGCGGCCAGCCGTCCCGCCAGGGCTTCGCCCACCTTGATGAGATTGCGGGGATCGAGTTGAAAGTGGGGATTGCCGGCCGGATGCACATCGCCATGTACCCGGTCCACTACCGCCGGCACCTCAAGCCGCTGGACATACTGGGCCGCCTCGAAATAGCCCGGTTGCCCCGGCTGGATGGCAGGGTTGCCCGAGTCCCGCACCGCCAGGGGCAGCCAGCCGATTTCCAGGTCGGCGCCGGTGGCGATCACCAGCTGGGCGCGCCGGGCCTGGGCGAGCAGGGAGGGCCGGGCCTCGATGCGGTGGGGGTCCTGGAGGGCATGGGTGGCGGTAAAGACCTTCACCTTGTCGCCCCCGATTTCCTGGGCGAGCGCCCCCCACTCCGGCAGGGTGGCGAAAACCGTGACGGCTGCCAGGGCAGGCCAGGCGAAGAGAAGTAGCGACAGGGTAACGAGCAGTCTTTTCACGGGGCTCTCCTCAGAATTTGTGGGCACCATGGGCGCCGAGGCTCATGATGTATTGGACGAAGAACTGGTTGTCTTCCAGCCCCGGACCCCGGGAGGTATCCCGGGCGTACTGCACCCGCACCCGGGAGAATTCGGAGGGGGACCAGTCCATCATCAGGCTGTCGCGCCGCGGGGAATAGCGCTGGAGGCCGGCCGCGTCGGCCAGGGCCAAGGTAGCGCCCAGGTTGGCGGTGCCGGAATCAAGAGCGTCGTGGCGGTAACCCACCCGCCAT
>JBLNBI010000203.1:0-3594 GCA_050259815.1 Actinomycetota bacterium
GGGTCTGGGACGTGGGGGGCTTGCCGCCCACCGCCCCCACCGGGGACAGGGAAACCCGTTGCCGCCCCAGGGCGGTCATCACCGTCTGGCGGGGATGATGGGCGGGAACCGGCTCGGGCACGGCGATGAAATAGCCCTGGCCGCAGGCGATGCCCATGTCCCGGATGACGGCGAAGTCCTCCTCCCGCTCGATACCCTCCGCCACCAGGTGGGCGGTGCAGCTTTCCGCCAGGTCCTGCATGGCCCGGACGAAGTGGTACTTCATGCGGTCCTCGGCAATACCGTCGATGAAGTGGCGGTCGATCTTGACGAAATCCGGCCGCACGTCGGACCACATGCGCAGGTTGGAAAAGCCCTCCCCCAGGTCGTCGATGGCGATCTGCAGGCCCAGGGCCCGGTAGCTGGCCAGCACATCCTGGAGATCCGGGACTTCGGTGATGCTCTGGTTCTCGGTCAGCTCGATGACCACCCGGCCGGGGGCGATGCCCAGGCGGGGCAGCAGCTCCCGCACCGTTTCAGCCATGCGGGGGTCCGCCAGGCAGCCCGGGGTGACGTTGAGGAAAATCCGGCCGGGCAGGCGCAGGCGGGAGAAGGCTTCCAGGGTGACTTCCCGGCAGACGTGCTCCAGCTCGCTGGAAAGCCCCGCCAGCTTGGCCGTCCCGAACAGGGCATCCGGGAACTGGAAGCGGGAGTTGGCCGGGCCGCGGATCAGTCCCTCGAAACCGATGTAGGCCTGGACCCGATAGTCGATGATGGGCTGGAAGACCGGATAGAGGGTCCGGCGGGCGATGATGCCGGACAGTTCCGCGTGCTCGGCCGCGGAAGCGAGGAACGGCTCGCGGGCTGCCGGCGGCAGCGGAGAAGATGGGGTCATTTCCGTGGAATCAGCGGGCTAGGATGGGCCGAAGCATAGGTGCGGCCCATTACAGAAAGATGACGCTTTAACCCGAAGGCTAGAAGAAATTCAGGGCGCCGCCGTTTCCGTCCCGGACTTCGCTGAACAGCCGGATCGCCCGGGACTGGATCTGGGTGGGCAGGGGAATGAAGCCGGTGTTGCGGGCCATGTCGTCCCCCTGCTGGAAGGCCCAGAAGAAGAACTTGAGGGCCGCCTTGGCCCGCTCCCGGTCCCGGGGCTGGCGCTCGAAGAGGACGTAGGTGGTTTCGGTGATGGGCCAGGAACCGGCCCCCTCCTGGTCGATGAGGCTCACCGGTCCGGAGACGGAATCCCGCATGCCGCTGGCGTTCACCGCCTCGGCGAAGGCGGCCTCCCCGGCGGCCACGAAGCGTCCGCTCCGGTTCCTGAGCTGGACGCCGTTCAGCCTGTCCTTGGCCACGTAGTTGTAGCCGATATAGCCCAGGGCACCCGGGGTCTTCGCCACCGCGTCCCGGACGCCTTCGCTGCCCTTGGCGGCGACCACCTCCGCCGGCCACTTGGGCAGGGCCTGGGCGCCCACCGCCGCCGACCACTGGGGGCTGGCGCTGGAAAGGTAAGCGGTGTAGCTCTTGGTGGAACCGGAATTGTCGCTGCGCACCACCCGCTGGATGGGCAGGCGGGGCAGGGAGAGGCTGGGATTGAGGGCCCGGATGTCGGGGTGATCCCAGGCGCCGATCTTGCCCAGGTAGATGCGCGCCAGCACATCCCCGGTGAGGCGCAGGCTGCCGGCGGGGACGCCGGGCAGATTGACCACCGGGACGATGCCGCCGATCAGGGTGGGAATCTGGATGAGGCCCAGCTTGCGCAGTTCCTCGTTGGACAGGGCCGCATCGCTGGCCCCGAAATCCACCTGCCGGCCGGAAATGCGCTTGACGCCCTCCCCCGAGCCGACGCTGTCGTAATTGATGGTGATCTTCTGGCTGGACCCGAAGCTTTTCGCCCATTGCTGGTAGACCGGCGCGGGGAAGCTCGCCCCGGCGCCCAGGGCCTCGGTGGAGGCAACCGCCGGGCCGGCGGCGAGCAGGAAGGGAAGGAGCAGGATGAGGACGTTCTTGGCCATGGCAACCGCAGCAGACTCGCAAACCTGAAGAGCTTAGCGGCCCGACATGACAGCTTTATTGCAGCGACACAGCCAGCCCTCCACCTCCCTGGCCACCCAGGGACCGTCGTCCAGGGGCAGGTCATGGCCGGCGCCCGGATGGAAAGCGAAGTCCGCCCGCCAGCGTTCCGCGAGTTGGTGGGAACAGGATGGATGCACCAGGGCATCCCCGCCCCCCGCCAGGACCAGCACGGGGCACGGTGGGCCGGCCGACGGCGCCTGGAAGCGGGCGGCGGCCAGGAGCTGGCGCAGGGCGTTGGCGGACGACACCGGCCGTTCCCGCCAGTAGGCGCCCCATTCCTCAACCACCTCCGGCGCCGTGGGCCGGCACGCGGTGAGCCGCATCAGCAGGCGCTCCCGGGCCACCCCGTCGCCCACCGGCAGGGCGATGGCGAGGAGCGACAGGTAGCTGCCGGGCCGCAGGCGCCGGTGGAACGGGCTGAAGGGGCGCAGGCTGGTGTTGATGAGCACGCAGCCGGCCACCTCCCCCGGATGGCGGCAGGCCCAGGCCGCCGCCACCATGCCCCCCAGGGAAAGCCCAAGGAGATGGTAGGGGCCGGGAATCCCCTGGGCCGCCAGCCGCTTCCGGCAGTGCTCCCCCATCGCCTCCACCGAAGCGGGGCTGGGCTCGGCATGGAGGGTGCCGTTGCCGGGCAGGTCCGGGGTGACGATGCGGGCGCCGGGCAGCCGCTCCCGAAAGAGAGCCGGGAAGGCGCCCCAGTGCCGGCTCTCCCGGGCCAGGCCGCGGAGGAAGACCCAGGTGGTCACGGCATCGCCCGCCGGTACCAGAGGTCCAGGGCCCGCTGCCGGTGCGCCTCCCGGGTGCCGTCCACAGGCAGCCAGCGCCGGTGGCTGCAGGCGGCCCGGGAGACGAAATCCAGCCACTGGAGATGGCGACGGAGCACCCGTTGCTGGCGGTGGTGGGGCAAGGGATTGAAGATGCCCTGGAGGGAAAAGAACTGCCGGGGATTCTTCCTGACCCACAGCCAGGAGCCCATTTCCAGGGTGAGGGGCAGGAAGACGCAGCCGGGCCGGGAGCAGGACTGGGCGTGGAGGTAATCCCAGAGGTCGCCGTGGGCCAGGTACTGGCGGCTTTGGGGCTCGAAGATGTAGCGGTGGGCGGGGTGGCTCTGCTCGAAGATGTCCTTCAAGGCATGGACCTCGGCCAGGTGGCGGAAGGGCCGGCTGGTGTGGGCGTAGGGAAACCAGATGCGGTCGTCCAGCCCGAATCCGGAGTGGCAATCCACCGCCACGCTGAAATCCCGGGGGAGCAGTTCCTCGGCCACCACCCGGCAGACCGCCCGGTTCTCGGGCTCCATGGGGGCATCCCGGTCGCCCCGGTACCAGGGCAGCCAGGGGCCGATGCGCTGCCCGCCCACCAGGAAGGGCACCGGCTCCCGGGCATTGAGGGGGGCATTGCGCATGAGGTCCACGCCGTTGGGATTGGCCCGGGTGCCCCGCCACATGCCCCCGGGATTGACGATGGGCATGAACACCAGGCGTACGCATTCCAGCTGCCGGTGGAGCATGGCATCCCAGCGCAGGCGCCGCACCAGGCTGG
>JBLNBI010000204.1:0-4596 GCA_050259815.1 Actinomycetota bacterium
AATACACCGTTTGCCCTCCTCGGACACATTTGTAGGTTTCGGCCAAGGCATCCTGGACACCATAAGCCACAGCGAGAGGCAGCAGCACGCGAATAAACAGACCCAATTAGACACCCCTGGCACGATGCGAATTAAATATTTTAAGCGCATTTGCATAACGGGAGAACACACCCTCCGAACAGCCCCCCTATTTCCGGGTTTTCAGAGATAATTCGGTCTTTTCGCCCTCCGTTTTCCGCCCTGTGAACCCCCATCTCGCCAAGCTCCAGCCCTACCCCTTCGAGAAACTGCGCCAGCTCTTCGCCGGCGTCACGCCCGATCCCAAGTTCAAGGAAATCAAGCTCTCCATCGGCGAGCCCCAGCACCCGACCCCGGCTTTCATCATGGAAGCCCTGGCGGGCCACTTGAAGGGCTTGGCCAATTACCCGACCACCCAGGGCACCCCGGCCCTCCGCCAGGCCATAGGCGCCTGGGTCGGCCGCCGCTACGGCCTGGAGCTGAATCCGGAAACCGAAATCCTGCCGGTCAATGGCTCCCGGGAAGCCCTCTTCTCCTTCACCCAGACCGTCATCAATCCGAATAAGGGCTATGTCCCCTTGGTGGTGAGCCCCAATCCCTTCTACCAAATCTACGAAGGGGCGGCCTACCTGGGCGGCGCCGAACCGCGCTTCCTCAACACCCTGCCTGACAACGGCTTCGCCTTCGATTTCGACTCCCTGTCCGCCGAGGAATGGGCCCGGGTGCAGCTCCTCTACGTCTGCTCCCCCGCCAACCCCACCGGCAAGGTGCTGAGCCTCCAGGACTGGAAGGCTCTGTTCGATCTGTCCGACCGCTACGGCTTCGTCATCGCTTCCGACGAGTGCTATTCCGAGGTCTATTTCGAAGGCAACGAACCGCCCCTAGGCGGCCTCCAGGCTGCCAAGCAGCTGGGCCGTGGGTTCGAGCGGCTGGTGATGTTCTCCAGCCTATCCAAGCGCTCCAACGTGCCGGGCATGCGTTCCGGCTTCGTTGCCGGGGATGCGGCCATCCTCAAGAATTACCTCCTGTACCGCACCTACCACGGCTGCGCCATGGCCACCCCGGTGCAGGCCGCGTCCGTCGCCGCCTGGAACGATGAAACCCACGTCCGGGACAACCGCCGCCAATACACCGAGAAGTTCGAGGCTGTCACCCCGCTGCTGGCCGAAGTGTTGGGCACCGGCCGGCCGGACGCAAGTTTCTACCTGTGGGCGAAGACCCCCATTTCCGATACCGAATTCGCCCGCGGCCTGTACGCCGCCTATAATGTCGTGGTCCTTCCCGGCAGCTTCCTGGCCCGGGAGGCCGGCGGGGTGAATCCGGGGGCGAATTTCGTCCGCATCGCCCTGGTGCCTTCCCTGGCCGATTGCCTGGAAGCCGCCGGGCGCATCCGCCAATTCGTGCAGCAACTGCAGTCCAATAACTAATACGTCGTCGAGGTCTACAAGTGCCGAACCAGCAACATCCCCTCCAAACCGTCATCGATCAACTCTGGGAACGCCGTACCGAGCTTTCCTCCAAGTCCTCCAAGGAAGAGATCGGCGCCATCGAACAGGTCATCGGCGAACTCGACGCCGGCAAGCTGCGCGTCGCTGAGAAGATCAACGGCGAGTGGGTCACCCACCAGTGGATCAAGAAAGCCGTGCTGCTTTCCTTTCGCGTCCGGGACAACGTCATCCAGGAATCCGGCGACATCCGCTACTTCGACAAGGTGGACACCAAGTTCCAGGGCTGGACTGAGGAGCAGTTCCGCCAGGGCGGCTTCCGGGTCGTCCCGCCGGCTGTGGCGCGCAAGGGCAGCTACATCGCCAAGAACGCCGTGCTGATGCCCTCCTACGTGAACATCGGCGCCTACGTGGATGAAGGCACCATGGTCGATACCTGGGCCACCGTCGGTTCCTGCGCCCAGATCGGCAAGAACGTGCACCTTTCCGGCGGCGTCGGCATCGGCGGCGTGCTGGAGCCGCTCCAGGCCAACCCGACCATCATCGAGGACAACTGCTTCATCGGCGCCCGTTCCGAAGTGGTGGAAGGCGTCATCATCGGCGAGAACTCCGTGATCTCCATGGGCGTGTATATCGGCCAGTCCACCAAGATCTACGACCGGGAAACCGGCGAGGTCATGTACGGCCGCGTGCCCCCGGGCTCCGTAGTGGTTTCCGGCAACCTGCCCTCTGCCGACGGCAAGTACAGCCTGTACTGCGCCGTGATCGTCAAGAAGGTGGATGCCCAGACCCGGGCCAAGACCAGCATCAACGATCTGCTGCGCGCCTAAGCCAGCCAACTCCGGGGGGAGACGGGGATGATTCTAGACAAGCTGTTCCAGCTGATGGCAGAGAAGCAGGCGTCGGATATTTTCATCACGGCCGGCGCCCCGATCCACATCAAGATCCAGGGCGAAACCGTCCCGGTCAACCAGCAGGTCATGCTGCCGGACATGATCGAGAAGATCGCCTACGAGTTGATGAATCCGGACCAGATCCGGACCTTCGAGGCCACCATGGAGATGAACCTCTCCTTCGGTGTCCCCCAGGTCGGGAACTTCCGGATCAATATCTTCCGTCAGCGGAACTCCGTCAGCCTAGTGATCCGCTACATCCTGGGCAACATCCCCCCCCTGGGCTCCCTGGGCCTGCCTGGAGTCCTGGGCGACCTGATCATGGAAAAGCGCGGGCTGATCCTGATCGTGGGCTCCACCGGCTCCGGCAAATCCACCACCATCGCGTCCATGCTGGACCACCGGAACGCCAACCGGGCCGGGCATATCCTGACGGTGGAAGACCCCATCGAATTCCTGTTCCGCCACAAGAAGTCCATCGTCAACCAGCGGGAAGTGGGCATGGACACCCTGGACTGGCAAGCGGCCCTCAAGAACGCCATGCGCCAGGCCCCCGACTGCATCCTGATCGGCGAAATCCGCGACAAGGAGACCATGCAGGCGGCCATTTCCTATGCCCAGACCGGCCACCTCTGCCTGGGTACGCTGCACGCCAACAACAGCTACCACGCCCTGAACCGCATCATCAGCTTCTTCCCCATGGAGAACCGGCCGGCCCTGTTCCTGGACCTGTCGGTGACCCTGCGGGCCATCGTTTCCCAGCGGCTGGTGAAGAAGCCCGACGGCAAGCGCACTCCGACGGCCGAGGTTATGCTCAACACCCGCCACGTCGCCGAACTCATCGAGCGGGGCGAAGTCCAGGGCATCAAGGACGCCATGGAGCAGTCCCTGGCCCCCGGCTCCCAGACCTTCGAGCAGGACCTGTTCCGCCTCTACCGGGAAGGCGTCATCACTCTGGACGAGGCCCTGGCCAACTCCGACTCCCCGACCAACCTCTCCTGGCTGATCAACAACTCGGAAATCGGCGAGGCCAAGGACCAGGTGGCGACCAAGCCGGCCGCCGACAAGGACGGCTCCGGGGACAGCGGCCCCTCGTTCACCGAGTTCACCCTGAAACTGAACGAAGAAGAAGCGATTTGAAGCAAGACCCCACCCTTGACCTGGCCAAGGAGTTGATTGCCAGGAATTCAGTCACGCCCGCCGACGGCGGCTGCATGGACCTCATCTGCGAAAGGCTGAAGCCCCTGGGCTTTTCCTTCGAATTCATCAACCGGGGTGGGGTCACCAACCTCTGGGCCCGCCGCGGTACGGCCAAGCCCATCTTCTGCTTCGCCGGGCACACCGACGTGGTGCCCACCGGCCCGGTGGAATCCTGGACCACCCCGCCCTTCGCCCCGGAAATCCGGGATGGCAAGCTGTACGGCCGGGGGGCCGCCGACATGAAGTCGTCCGTGGCGGCTTCCGTTACCGCCATCGAGGCCTTCGTCGCCGCCCACCCGGACCATCCCGGCTCCATCGCCCTGCTGCTGACCTCCGACGAGGAGGGAGACGCGGTGGACGGCACCATCGCCGTGGTCGAAGCCCTGAAGGCCCGGGGCGAGACCATCGACTACTGCATCATTGGCGAGCCCACCTCGGTGGACACCCTGGGGGACATGGTGAAGAACGGCCGCCGGGGCTCCCTATCCGGCAAGCTGACGGTGAAGGGCATCCAGGGCCATATCGCCTACCCTCACCTCGCCAAGAATCCCATCCATCTGGTTGCCCCGGCCATCGCCGACCTGGCGGCCACGGAATGGGACAAGGGCAACGAATACTTCCCGCCCACCACCTGGCAGATTTCCAATATCCGGGGCGGCACCGGCGCCACCAACGTCATCCCGGGAACCGTGGAAGTGCTGTTCAATTTCCGCTTCTCCACGGCCAGCACGCCGGAAAGCCTCAAGGCCCACCTCACCGGCATCCTGGACCGCCACGGCCTGGACTACGACATCGCCTGGACCCTGGGCGCCAAGCCTTTCCTCACCGGCCGTGGCCCTCTGGCGGACGCCACCGTCGCCGCCATCCGGGAGGAATGCGGCATCGAGACAGAACTCTCCACCACCGGCGGCACTTCGGACGGGCGCTTCATTTTCGACATCTGTCCCCAGCTCATCGAGGTCGGCCCGGTGAACGCCACCAGCCACAAGATCGACGAGTGCGTCGACGTGGCCGCCCTGCCCAAGCTGTCCGGCATCTAC
>JBLNBI010000205.1:0-15784 GCA_050259815.1 Actinomycetota bacterium
CAGCGGGGGCGGGAGGCCGGGCTCGCCTTTTCTTTGGTGCCTTTCTTTTGGCGAAGCAAAAGAAAGACACACGCGCGTCAGGCGCGGAACACAGCGCCCAAGGAGTCCTCAACCCATGAAACTCCAAACCGACCCCCAATTCGCATTAGTCCCCCTCCCCAGGTTCCTGCAACTCGAACCCGTCGGCCAATGCAACCTCCGCTGCCGCATGTGCCCCATCGCCTTCCGCAAGGACGGCCCGCCCTGGGGCCCGCCGGCCTTCATGGACTTCGCCCTGTTCAAGGACCTGATCAACCAGTTCCCCGACCTGGAGGAACTCCACCTCCAGGGCCTCGGCGAGCCCATGATGCACCCGCTCTTTTTCGACATGGTCCGCCACGCCGCCGCGAGAGGAATCAAGGTTTCCACCAACACCAACCTCACGCTGCTCACCAGCCGCCGCGCCAAGGAGTGCGTGGAGAGCGGCCTCCACACCCTGCACGCCTCCATCGACGGCGCCACCGCCGAGACCTACGAGTACATTCGCCGGGACGCCAATTTCCGCAAGGTGATCGCCAACCTGGACCGCCTGGTGGCCGCCCGCGCCGCCGCCGGGAGCGAAACGCCCCGCCTGCGCATCGTCGCCGTGGCCATGCGCCGCAATCTCCCGGAATTGCCCGCCATCGTGCGCCTGGCCAGGGAACACGGGGTGGAGACGGTGTTCGTCCAGCACCTCTGCCACGACTACGGCGAAGGCACCCTGCCGGAGAACTACCACGCCATGCGGGATTTCTTCGAGGCCGAAACCCTGGAGAACGAGGCCCCCGACCGTCTGGCGAAATGCTTCGGCGAGGCCCGGCAGGCCGCCGAGGAGCTGGGCATCGACCTTCGCTTGCCCCCCCTGCAAAGGCAGGAGCCTCGGAAGCCCAATCCTCGGGGCTGCGACTGGCCCCACACCGGCGCCTACCTGAGCTACCGGGGCGAGGCCATGCCCTGCTGCATGGTCAGCACCCCGGATCGCATGAAGCTCGGCGACATGGCCCGGGAGAGCGCCATCACCGTGTGGAACGGCGACCAGTACCGGAAATTCCGGGCGGCCCTCGCTTCCGGCCAGCCGCCGGAAATCTGCCGCGGCTGCGGCATCTACAACGGGAGCTTCTGATGCTTTCCGCCCCCAAGGACGACGCCCCCCGAACAGCCGATTGGCTGCACCGGGGCGGCTATCCCCGCATCGCCGTCTTCCGCGCCCTGCAGCTCGGCGATCTGCTGTGCGCCGTGCCGGCCCTGCGGGCCCTGCGCCATGCCCTGCCCACCGCCCACATCACCCTCGTCGGCCTGCCCTGGGCCGGCGATTTCGCCCGGCGCATCGGCTACGTGGACGACTTCATCGAATTCCCCGGTTTCCCGGGCCTGCCCGAGCGGGAGCCCAACCTGCTGGGGCTGCCGGATTTCTTCGCCGCCGTCCGGGAGCGCCGCTTCGACCTGGCCATCCAGATGCACGGCAGCGGCGGACTCACCAATCCCCTGGTGGCCCGCCTGGAGGCCCGGCACATGGCGGGCTTCTACATCCCCGGCGCCTGGTGCCCGGAGCCGGATCTGTTCATCCCCTGGCCGGAAGACCTGCCGGAAACCCGCCGCCTCCTGGCCCTGGTGGACTTCCTCGGCGCCCCGGCCCAGGGGGAGCACAGCGAGTTGCCCCTCTTCCCCGAGGAAATGACCGAATTCGCCGACCTTCGGCAGCGGCTGCCCGTCTGCAGCCGGGGTTACGTCTGTGTCCACCCGGGCGCCCGCCTCGCCTCCCGCCGCTGGCTGGTGGAGCGCTTCGCCCGGGTGGCGGACAGCCTGGCCGAGGACGGCTTTTCCATCGTCCTCACCGGTACCCGGGACGAGGCCCCCCTCCTCGCCGACCTGCGGGACGCCATGCACGCCCCGGCCATCGATCTGGCGGGCCATACCAGCCTGGGAACCCTCGCCGCCCTGGTGGCCCACGCCCGGCTGGTGGTGTGCAACGACACGGGGATGTCCCACGTCGCCGCCGCCGTCGGCACCGCCAGCGTGGTGGTGGCCTGCGGCTCCGACCCGGGGCGCTGGCGTCCCCTGGACGGGGACCGTCACCGGGTCCTGTGGCATCCGGTGGCCTGCCGCCCCTGCGACCACGAACACTGCCCCACCGGCCACGAATGCGCCGCGGGGGTGGAAGCCGAGGCCGTCATCGCCGAGGCCCGCCGGCTGCTGGCCGGATTGCCGGACAACCGGGAGGACCGCCATGTCGCCCCCTAGGCTCAGGATCCTCACCTGGCACGTCCACGGCAATTACCTCTACTACCTGACCCAGGTGCCCCACACCTTCTACGTCCTCTCCAACGCCCAACGTTCTCCCGGCTACGCCGGCCGCTCCGGGCGCCTGCCCTGGGGCGAAAACGTGGTGGACCTGCCGGTGGAGAAGGCCCGGGACATGGACTTCGACTGCATCCTCTTCCAGTCCAGGAGCGCCTGGGAGGCGGATCAGCACCAGATCCTCTCCAAGGGCCAGCTCGCCCTCCCCCGCATCTACCTGGAGCACGACCCGCCCCAGGACCACCCCACCAACACCCGGCACTTCGTGGACGACCCCAACGTGCTGCTGGTCCATGTCACCCCCTTCAACCAGCTCATGTGGGACAGCGGCCGCTGCCGCACCGAGGTGGTGGAGCACGGGGTCATGGTGCCGGAGGGCGTTACCTACGAAGGCTCCATCCCCCGGGGCATCGCCATCGTCAATCACCTGGCCAAGCGTGGCCGGCGCCTGGGTTCCGACGTGTTCGAGGCGGCCCGGGAGCAGGTGCCCCTGGACCTGGTGGGCATGGAGGCCGAGAAGAGCGGCGGCCTGGGAGAAATTCCCAACCTGGACCTGCCCCGCTTCATTTCCCGCTACCGCTTCTATTTCCATCCCATCCGCTGGACCAGCCTGGGGCTCTCCGTCCTGGAAGCCATGATGGTGGGCCTGCCGGTCATCGGCCTGGCCACCACCGAACTCGCCACGGTGATCAGGAACGGTGAGTCGGGCTGGATCGACACCGATGTGGACTGCCTGGTCGCCCACATGGGCCGGCTCATCGCCAATCCGGACGAGGCCTTCGAACTGGGCCTGGGGGCCCGGAAAGCGGCGGAGCAGCGTTTCAACATCCACCGTTTCGTGGACGACTGGCTGAGAGTGTTCGACGAGGTGACGAGATGACGATCAGGGTTGCAACGCCCATCCCCAGGCGGGTCATGGTCACCGGCGGCGCCGGCTTCCTGGGCTCCCACCTGTGCGACCGGCTGGTGGCCGCCGGACACGAGGTGCTGTGCGTGGACAATTTCTACACCGGCACCCGGGCCAACATCGCCCACCTGCTGCCCCATCCCAATTTCGAGGTTCTGCGCCACGACGTCACCTTCCCCCTCTACGTGGAGGTGGATGAAATCTACAACCTGGCCTGCCCGGCCTCCCCCATCCATTACCAGAACGACCCGGTGCAGACGGTGAAGACCAGCGTCCATGGCGCCATCAACATGCTGGGGCTGGCCAAACGGGTGAAGGCCAAGATTCTCCAGGCCTCCACCAGCGAGGTCTATGGCGACCCGGCCATGCATCCCCAGCAGGAGGAGTACTGGGGCCATGTGAATCCCATCGGCCCCCGGGCCTGCTACGACGAGGGCAAGCGTTGCGCCGAGACCCTCTTTTTCGATTACCACCGGCAGCATCGGGTGCGGGTGAAGGTGGCCCGCATCTTCAACACCTACGGCCCCCGCATGCGGCCCGACGACGGGCGGGTGGTATCGAATTTCATCGTCCAGGCCATCAACCACCAGCCGGTCACCATCTATGGCGACGGCAGCCAGACCCGTTCCTTCTGCTACGTGGACGACCTGGTGGAGGCCCTCATCCGGCTGATGAACACCGGCGACGACTTCTGCGGCCCGGTGAACCTCGGCAATCCCCGGGAATTCACCATGCGGGAATTGGCGGAGAGGGTCATCGCGCTGACCGGCTCCCGCTCGGAAATCGTCCGGCAGCCCCTGCCGGAAAACGACCCGGTGCGGCGCCGGCCGGACATTGCGCTGGCCGCCTCGATCCTGGGCTGGGAGCCCCGGGTCGGGCTGGAGGACGGATTAAGAAGGACGATCGCCTATTTCGGGGGCAGTTCAGTTTGAGCCTTGGGCAGGGCACATGCTCCGCCCAAGGCTTATCCGTCTAATGAAATGCCGTGCTCGGATTCAGCAGCGCCGGGGTCTCCTCCGGCCGCTCGGGAACCATCGGCACCTCGGCCCCCCGGGTGGCCTGCGCCCGCTGGTTGCTGACCCGGCCGCGCCGGCGACGGGCCAGGCGCTGGGCGCCGTCGCCCATGCCCAGGGCCATGGCCACCGCCGCCAGGGAAACCATCCCGGTGGCGGAGCCTTCGGCCCGTAGCGCCCTGAAAATTGCCCCCGCCCCCCCGAGGATAGCCAGCAGGGTGGCGCCGTTGCGGGCCAGGTAGCGCATCTTGGCCCGCCGGGTGCGGTGGGGCCTGCCCTGCATCCCCGGCACCTTGCCCGGTTCGGCATGGAGGGAGAGCTGGCAATCGATGGATTTCACCCCCCGGATGGACCAGATTTCCGCCATGAGGGTATTGATTTCCCGCTCCAGGATGTCGCCCTTCAGGAGCACCCGCCCCGCCTGGACATCGGTGTCGACGGCGTGGGGATAGCTCACCGTCCGGCCCAGGCGGGAGCGGACATTGCCGTAGAGCTGCTGGTCGGAGGGTTGGGCGGAGGAGAAGCGGCTGCGGACCCGGGCGGCCATGCCCCGGACCCGGTCGGAGGCGTGCTTGCGCTGGCTGTCCAGGTAATCCCGGGCGTCGTGGGACAGGCTATCCACCTTGTCCCCCACCAGGGCGCGGCGCCGGCGTCCCTGTTGCGGATCGAGGTAGTACATGGCGCCGGCCCCCAGGGCCAGGGCGGTCACGATTCGGAAAAACTGGTTCATGGTTGCCCTCCATTGGTTCTTGGCTAAGCAACCGGGGCAAGCGGCATTCCCGAAATGAAAAAGGGGCTTCCGAAGAAGCCCCTTGTCCGGGATACCCGAGGGATCAGGCGGCTTGGGCGGCCAGGCCGGCAGGAGCGGTACGGGCGGGCTGGGCGGCCTTGGCCGGACCCTTGGAAATCAGGCCCAGGGGAGCGCCCAGGGGCAGGACCACGCGGCCGTAGAAGCCGTTCAGGAAGATGGCGCCGGCAGCGTAGAAGCCGAGGATGGAGATGAGCAGCTCCGAGTAGGCGGCCAGGCCGCCGAACAGGGCCGGTTCGACGCCCAGGATGGACAGGGCCAGGGAGGGCAGCAGGACGTTGATCAGCACCAGGATGGCGGCGAAGACCTTATTGGTCTCGAAGGACGCGATCATGATGAAGATGGAGAAGATGAAATAGCCGATGCAGGCGAAGGCCAACTGCTTCGGGTCGGCCTTGGCCGGATCGAAGGAGCCCAGCCAGCCCAGGCTGATGGCCCAGTGCATGGCGACGGCGATCCAGAACAGGCCGTAGGCGCCCAGGACGATGGCGCCGAAGTGGTTGTTCTTCTTGAAGTCGATGGTGGATGCCCAGATTTGGGCGATGGACCCGAGGAACAGGGCCCAGGGAATCAGATAGGCGACGCCGGTGGTCCAGCCCAGCTTTGCGGAAGCGGCGACGAAAGTCACCATTGCCAGGCCAAACACCCCCAGTGCGGTCGGGTCGGCCATGACGATCTTGGTCTCATTTACCTGCGCTTGATTTTGCATGGGAACTCCCTTACTTGGTTAGCAAAATTTGTTCTTATGGATGAAGCGCCGTTAGTGTAGATGCAAGCCCCCGGGACCGCCAGAAAAATTACGCATTGTGATTTTTGCCAATGACTACGGGGTAAACAAACCGGCCATGTTTACCAAACGGCGAGGCTTGCAAGGCATCGAAACAAATTACGAATTAGTGAATTGACTTACCTAACCACAAAATAAAGGGCCGGTTCGCCGCCTTGGCAAACCGGCCCTTGGGGCCGAAACGGAGGCTCTTCGCCTAGCGGGCGAGGTGAGCCGTATCGGGAGGCACGCCGGTGGGTCCGCGGGGAGTGACCGCCCGCACTTCCCGATGGGTGCCCTTGGCGCCCAGCCAGCCGCCGCCGACGGCAGCCAGCAGGGAAAGCAGGATGGCGGCGGTCAGCCAGCCGCTGGCGAGGGACGCGTTGTGCAGGGTGTCCTGGGCCGCCTGCCGGCCGGCGGGGGAGGCGCTCTCCTCCCGGCCCGCCATGATCAGGGCCTGGTCCACCAGCTTGGCGGCCTGGTCGCCGGAAATACCGAGACGGGCCTGGAGGTTCTGGATGGCCTCGGCCCGGTCGCCCTCGGCAATGCTCCGGGCCGCCTGGCCGGCGGCAGGAGCGGCCTGAGCCGCGGTATTGCGGGCCGTCGGGGAGCTGAAGAAGCTGCCCATCAGGGACCCCAGGGCCGTGGTGGCCAGGAAGGCGGTGAGCAGCAGGGTCAGTCCCCAGGAGACGACGCCGTGGAGTATCCCGTCGGACCAGCGCCGCATGCCCGCCGAGCGGGCGGCCACGTAGGCGCCGACGAAGGCGGCAATGACCATGGAAACGGTATTCCAGACCCCCGCCGCCACGGGAAGGGTATTGCCCACTTCGTCGCCCACATCCACGGCGGCCAGGCCGATGGAGGTGCCAAGGAGCATGAGCAGGAGGTGGGTGGCGATCCCGACCACAAGACCGGCCAGGATGGCGGCCCACCGGATGCTGCTGATCGGCATGCGGTGGAGGGCCGTGCCCGATGTGTCGCTGATTTCGAGTTGCATGGAGGATCCTTTCCTGTTTCAGGAGCCCGAAGCCGCGGCCCCCTGGAAGAGGCCGCCCGGCCGGGCCGATAATATGAAGTAGCAACCGGCATTCCGGGCTTCAGCGCGGAGCCCCGCCGCCGGCCTGTCCCGCTTGCTCGCCCGACTGGCCGGCCCGTCCGGCCGCTCCGCCCTGCATCTGCTGGGCCATGGCCAGGTGCTCCCGAAGCTTGGGCAGCATCCGTTCGGCGAAGGCCTTGAGGTCGGCGTCCTGGCCTTCCCGGGCCTGGCGCTCGAAGAGGCTGATGGCTTTCTGATGGGCGTCGATGCCGAAGTCCCGCAGGAAGGTGCCGTCCACTTCGGGTTTCGACAGGGTGGTCAGGCGGCTCAGTTGCCCCCGGGGTTCGCCGCCGATGGTGGTCGGCAGCTCGATGCCCTTCTGGGAGGCAAGGCGCTTCAGCTCGTCGCCCATGGTGGCGTGGTCGCGCTCCATCTGCTGGGCCATGGACTTGACGCTGGCGTTGTCGGTGCGGGCCTCCACCAGACGGGCGGCCTCCACCTCGGCGAGGCTGTTGTTGGCCGCCTCGGACATGAAGGCCCGGTCGGCGCCGGCCACCGGGCCGGCGGCCCCCGCGGCCGTGGAGCCGGCCACCCCGCCCATTCCCCGTTCACCGGGGGGCCCGGGATTGGCGCCCGAGCTGCCGCTCGGCCCGACCCCCGGCAGCCCGGACGGGGGCGCCTTGTCGTTGCTCGCCAGGTTGGGGGAGGACGTTCCCTGGCTGCTGGTCATGGACCGGGGCGGGGTCGGCGGATTGTCCTGGCGGTTGCATCCCGCCACGCCAGCCACCAAGCCTAGAACCGCGTAGGCGGTCCGCAGGTTGAAGATAGTCATGGGTGTTCCTTGTCTTCCCTCGGCCGGCCGGCTCAACGACCCGGCGTCGTGGTGGTGGTGGTGCTACTGGAGCCACCCGGCGCAGCGCCGGTCGTTCCACCGGAGGTACCGCCAGCGGTGCCGCCCGGGGCCGTGCTGGACTCGGTGCCGGACATACCGGGGGTGGTGGTCGTGGTGCTGCCGGGGGCGGTCGCGGTGCCGCCCGGCGTGGTGGTGGTCGTGCCGCCCGGCGTAGTGGTCGTCGTGCTGGGCGGAGTCGGATTCGGCGTGGTTGTGGTCGTGGTGGTGCTGGACTTGGGAGCGTTCTTGTCCTGGTCGGCCTTGTTACAGGCTGCGGCGCCGAAGGCCACGGCTATGACTATGCAGAGGGTCGAGATGCGAAAGGTTTTCATGAGACCTCCTAGAGGAATACGGGAAACACGTTGTTTCGCTTAGGCAAAGTCCGCGTGCCCGTGGCAAAGATGGACATTTCCGGCCTTTTCGTCGATTTCCCGCGATCCGGCCACGGAAAGGGCCGGGGTCATATCCCGGCGCCTCGGGGTACGGAATGTGCAGACGGCGTGCCTGCCCCGGGGAGGGCTCGGACCCACCGAAGGGAGGACGGTCCACGCAATTCTTACTCCCGGGTTGTAAATCTTTCCCCGGAAAGCCGGCGCTTCAGCCGTTCGGACAACGGTTTACGGGGGCTGGCGGGCTGACGAAGGCCGTGGCACAGGTCTTGCCCCGGCCCTGGCGAATGCTCCGATGTTCCGGAGCCCCTACCACCAGCAATCGGTACTCCCAGGAGGTGTAACCATGAGCTTTGGAATGGAACTTCGGCTGCGCCAGCACCTGGCGGTCACTCCCCAGCTTCAGCAGGCCCTGCGGCTCCTGCAGTTGTCCTCCCTGGAATTTCAGCAGGAAGTCGAGCAGGCGGTTGCCACCAACCCCTTTCTCGAAGAAATCGCCGACACCCCGGCGCCCCGCCCCCTGACCACCGACGATGAGCCCCAGCATCCTGAAATGAACGCCGAGGTCCCCGAGCCGGCCGCCGACACGGCCGAGTCGGACGAGGCCTGGCCGGCCGCGGCGCCGGAAGCCGAGGTGGAGGCCGACGACGGAGGCTTCTCCGTCCCCGCCCTCGACGGTTATCGCAGCGGCTCCTCCAGCGACGATGAAAGCGACTGGACGGAATGGTCCAAGGCTCCGGTCAGCATGCGGGACAACCTGCGGGGCCAGTTGATGCTCTGGCCCATGAGCGACCGGGACCGGGCGCTCGCCCACATGATCATCGACGAGCTGACCGACGCCGGCTACCTGGAAACTCCCCTGGAGGAACTGGCCGCCCTGGTTTCCCCGGACGACGACGTGGAGCCCCGGGAACTGGCCGCCGCCCTGCGCCTGGTCCAGCGCCTGGACCCGCCGGGCATCGCCGCCCGTTCCCTCCAGGAGTGCCTGCTCCTCCAACTGGACGAAATCCCCGAGGACGCCCCGGGCCGGGCCATCGCCCTCAAGGTGGTGAAGGAGCACTTCGATCTCCTGGCCCGGCGGGAATTCATCCACCTCCAGCAGATTCTCCATTGCGACGAGACGGCGCTCCACACCGCCCGGGCCCTGATCCGTACCCTGGACCCCCGCCCGGGGCGCCGCTTCGCCCCGGACGACACCCGCTACGTGGTGCCGGACATCATCGTCACCAAGCAGCGGGGCCAGTGGGTGGCCAGCCTCAACCCCGCCGTCCAGCCCCAGGTGCGCATCAACCGAGCCTATGCGGAAATCGCCGCCTGCCGGGGCAACTGCGACGCCGGCTTCGCCCGCCAGCTCCAGGAGGCCCGCTGGCTGCTCCGCAACGTGGAGCAGCGCTTCAAGACCATCCAGCGGGTGGCGGATGCCATCGTCGCCCGCCAGAAGGTGTTCTTCAACTACGGCGAGGCAGCCATGAAGCCCATGGCCCTGAAGGACATCGCCACCGAGCTGGGCCTGCACGAATCCACCGTCTGCCGGGTGACCAACGGCAAGTACATGGCCACGCCCCGGGGGCTGTTCGAGTTCAAGTACTTCTTCTCCCGCCAGCTCGCCACCGAGGACGGCGGTGCCTGCTCGGCCATGGCCATCCGGGCCCTCCTGAAGGAGCTGATCGCCGCCGAGAATCCCGCAGCCCCCCTGTCCGACGCCCAGCTCGCCCGGATGCTGGCCGAGCAGGGACTGCGGCTGGCCCGGCGCACGGTCACCAAGTACCGCACCCTGATGCGGGTGCCCAGCGTCGAGCTACGCCGGGTGGCCAACCATCCCACCCAGTCGCCACCCCACCTGTAGCCATGTCGGTCATCATCGCCGGGCACTTCCACACCCAGGACGAAGTCCACGCCACCGTGGAGGAACTCGCCCGCCTGGACTTTGCCGCCAGCGAATACGCCGCCTATTTCCGGGAGCCGGGACGTGGCCTCTTCGACCTGGCCGACGCCCTGTTCGGCGGCAACCCCACCGCGGGCGGCCCCATGGTGGCCGTCTGTGTGGACCGCCCCGGCACCGAAGCGGCGGCCATCCTGCTGCTGAGCCGCCGGGGCGCCTGGGAAATCGAACGGGCGGAGGGGGAATGGCGGGAGGGCGGCTGGCGGGACTACGACCCCCACGCCCCCCGGGAAATCCTCAAGGTGATCCCCGGCGCCCAGGGCCATGGGCCGGAAACCGGCTGACCCTGGGGTGGCGACCGGGGGGCGGGTACGCGGTTTGCTGGATAGTAGGTGAGGACACCTCCCGTGGTATCCGGCCCTTTCGGTGATAAACACATTGAGGCCATTCCTAGAACGGCGATGTGCATCGAAACCATCCGGAACCTGCCCTGATCGCGCAGAGCGGTTAAGGGAAGGTGTCCTCCCTCTTGTTCAAGGCCAGGGAGCGGACTTATCGGGTCCGCTTTTTTTGGCCCTCCGGCCTGCCGCCGGGGTGAACAAGTTACACGGCCATGCCGAATTTGCACGGCCCGCCATCCTTCCGGCGACGGCTTCCCTGCTCCTGCCGGGGCACGGCCATTGCTGCCAATACATCCGACCCCCTCACCCGCAAGGAGCAGAACATGCCTGACCAAGCCACGCTTTCGGATGTCCAGACCCTGCGCGCCCGCGCCCGACAGCACATCGAGGAAGGGGCGGTGACGGAGAACTACGGCGCCGACAAGGAGGTCGTGCTGCGACTCCTCAACGAAGCCCTGGCCACCGAAATCGTCTGCATGCTGCGCTACAAGCGCCACTACTTCTCCGCCAAGGGCCTGGCCTCCCTGAGCGTCGCCCAGGAATTCCTGGAGCACGCCCAGCAGGAGGAACAGCACGCGGACCAACTGGCCGAACGCATCAGCCAACTAGGAGGAGAACCGGATTTCTCGCCCCACGGCCTCGCCGAGCGCAGCCATGCCGAATACGTTGAAGGCGACACCATCATCGACATGATCAAGGAAGACCTGGTGGCGGAACGGATCGCCATCGAGAGTTACCGGGAAGTCGCCCAGTACCTCGGCTCCGCCGATCCCACGACCCGGCGCCTCTTCGAGGAAATCCTGGCGGTGGAGGAGGAGCACGCCGACGACCTGTTAAGGCTGATCCAGCAGATCGGGGGCAGCACCGCCGGCTGAGGCCGGCAAACGAACCCGCGGCGATGGGAAGCGGTCTGTCCGGCCGCCCGGCAACGCTCGCCGTTCCACCCCGTCGCCCGCCGCGATCCCCGCGGCCCGATGCGTCCCCAGGAGTTTATGTTGCTCTGCAACATGACCTCTCTTCACCGCGAAGGGGGCGCATCGTTTCACCAACCTCAAGGAGTTTATGAAATGGCTCAAGGACAACGAACGAGCGAGAGTACTCGCCAACAGCAGCAACACCACCAAGGCGGCGGCCAGCAGCATCAGCAAGGCCAGCAGGGCGGCCGCGAGCAGCAATTCGGCCAACAGGGCCAGGGCGGCTGGGAGATGCAATATTCCCAAGGCGGCCAAGGCCAACAGGGCCAGGAAAGCCAGGGCGGTCAGTTCGGCCAGCAGGGCCAAGGCGGCTTTGACGTCCAGTATTCCCAGGGCGGCGGCCAGCAGAGCCAACAGGGCCAGCAAGGCGGCCGCGAACAGCAGCGCTACCAGAGCCAGGGTGGCCAGGGGCAGCGCCAGCAGCAGCAATACAGCCAGGGCGGCCAGCAGCAGGGGCAGCAGCAGCGCGGCGGCAATGGCGGCCGCGCCGCCGCCTTCAACCTCTCGGCCCTGGCCATGCGTGGCTTCAGCCAGCTTTACGACATGCAGGCCGCGGCGGCCCGCATGATGCTCCAGACCCAGGCCCGGGCGGCCACCGCCTTCGGCCTGCCCGATTATTCCGACCTGTTCCGGATCGCCGACGACCGGGCCCGCCGGGTGTTTTCCTCCAGCACCGAGCAACTCCTGCAAACCGCCGAGCAGGCCAACCAGACCCTGCAGGAAGTCCAGCGGGAAGTGGGGCGCATGATGGAGTACCAGACCGTCAATGCGGCCGAGAACTTCCAGCAGGGACTCCAGGAACTGGAAGCCCAGGCCGAGGAGAACCTCACCCAGCTGAGGGAATTCGCCCGCCAGCAAGCCGAACAGGCCATGCAGGCTGCCGAGACCATCGGCGAGACCACCCGGGAAAGCATCCGGGAAGGCGGCGAGCAGATGCGCCAGTCCGTCCGCCAGGGCATGGAAGGCCAGCAGCAGCAACAGGGCCAGCGCGGGCAACAGCAGCAGAGCCAGGGCCGCGGCCAGCAGCAGGAGCAGCACGGCCGCGAGCATGAGCAGCAGATGTCCGGCGAAGAGCAGGATCAGCAGATCGGCAGCAGCGCCGGTGGCCATGAGCAGCATGCCCAGCAGGCCTCCGGCGGCCGCAGCGGTTCCCGGCAAGAAGAGCAGGAAAGCGCTTCCTCCAAGAGCCGCCAGCAGCATGCGGGTTCCGAGGAGGGCTCCGACAAGTCCAAGCGCAGCAGCTCAAGCTCAAGCACTTCCAAGGGGCGCTGACCCGGGCTCAGCCAATTGCCCCGCCTGCGGGTGGGGCGTCTGAAAAGAGAAGCGGCGGTTTTGGAAACCGCCGCTATTTTCTTGCCTTTATTTTCCCGGCCATTTCCCGGAGCGGTAGAGATCGAGGGGGATCACCGCATGGTCGTCGGCCGCCTGGCCCCGGGGGGTCCAGCCGAACATGACCAGGGGCCACCACATGGCCGCCGCCGAATTGACCGACAGGTCCCAGAAGGCCTGGACGAAGCGGGAAGCCTCGGTGAAGTTGTAGGAGAACATCTCGGTGCCCCGGCGCAGCACCACGGCGATGTCCGCGGTTTCGACGCCGGCATCCCGGAGGCGATCCACCAGGGGATCGAGTTGGTCGGGGTAACACACGAGACAATACACCGCGCACATGTTGTTGCTTCCTCATTGATTGACGGCGAGCCGTGCTGCTCCATTTCAGCACTTTCCATGCCGCTGCCGGCGCCCGGGAAAGCGGCCCGGAAGCCGCAATCCGCGTCAAAGGGAGGGTACAAACGGGGAAAGGCGGGCAGGATTTACACGCCCGCCAAGGGGAAGCAGATCAGCCCTGCTTGCGGGCGATGGCCCGGGCCAGCTCTTCCTTGCTCATGGTGGAGCGCCCCGGGATGTCGAGGTCCCGGGCCCGGGCGTAGAGTTCGGCCCGGCTGTTGCCGACGGCGTCCACGCCACCGAAGGTTTCGCCCTTTCCCCGGCGCTTGTCGGCGGTGGACTGCTGGGAGCGGGGATCGGACGGCCCGGGATGCTTCTTGGGCTCCCAGTGGTCGCCCACCTTCTCGAAGCTTTGTTTCAGGGCCGCATAGGCCGTCCGGGAGGCCTTTTCGCCGGGGCCGTACTGCTTCTCGGCGTTCTCCAGGGTTTCCAGGTAAGTGCGCTGGGCCTTGACCGGGGAACGCTCCAGGGTGGAAGGCAATTTGCCTGCTTGTCTGCCGGGCATGGTGTTCTCCTTGGCGCCGGTGGAGGGCGCCGGCCCACTCGGTGCAAGCGCCGCTCCCGGGCCGGCTTGGCTCGTACTCGCTACCGGCGCGGAAATCCCAGAATATCCAACCACATGCAATTCGTATAAAACATGTCTATAGAATGGGGGTTCTTACCCAAATCCAGATACCCCGAGAAGGACTACCATGAAACGTTCGTCAGTACTGGCAATCTTCCTTGTATGCCTCAGTTCGTCAGCGGCCAGGGCTGACGACACCGCGTCCGGGATTGAGATGGTTCGCGTGCCGGGAGGCTGCTTCCAGATGGGCACGGTAGGCTTTGAAAAGCATGAGCAGCCGCTCCACAAGGTCTGCGTCGATAGCTTCGATATCGGCAAGTTCGAAGTCACCCAGGCCCAGTGGCGGGCGGTGATGGGAACCAGCGCATCCAAGTTCACCAGCTGCGGCGACACCTGCCCGGTGGATCAGGCATCCTGGAATCAGGCCCAGGAATTCATTCGAAAACTCAATGCCCAGGGCAAAGGGGTATTCCGCCTGCCGACGGAGGCGGAATGGGAATACGCCTGTCGTAGCGGAGGCAAGGAGGAAACCTGGCCTGGGGGCGTCGCGGCCGACGGTGTTGCCGACGTCGCCTGGTTCAACAAGGAAGCGGCAGGCAACCAGCCTCATCCGGTCGGCACCAAGAAGCCCAACGGCCTGGGCATCCATGACATGGCGGGCAATGTCTGGGAATGGGTACAGGACAAGTTCGTCACTCCCTATCCCACCGCCGTCGAGAACAATCCCCGCATCGAATACGGAATCGAGGAGAAGCGCGTGATGCGTGGCGGCTCATGGGACGGGAAAGTGAACTACGTCCGCTGTGGCATCCGCAACCGCTATGTTCCCGACTTTTCCGACTCGGTCGGCCGCGTCGGGTTGCGGCTCGTGCGGGAAATAGTGCGGTAGTCCTGGAGAAGGCCAGGAACCCGAAGCGGGCCGCCTTGTGCCTTCTCCACGAAATCAGCTTGAGCCGCTTCGTCATAACCCCCTGAACCATGACCACGAACCCCTTCGCCCCACCCACCGCGGTCGTCGCCGATATCACCATGGCAACGTAGCCGAACCATAATTCCCTCTGCCATGCGCCGCCTCCTCCTCGCCGCCATTGTCGGCTACCAGCGCTACCTCTCCCCCCACAAGGGCTTCCACTGCGCCTATCGGGTCCATACCGGGCGCCAGAGCTGTTCTGCCCTGGGCTACCGGGCCGTGCGCCGCTACGGCGTGCTCGCCGGGCTGGCGATATTGCGCCGCCGCACCTATCTGTGCGGCGTAGCCCACCGCCGCCACTCCCCGCCGCCCAACCCGGCCTTCCACGGCCAGCGGGGTTTCTGCGACTGCGCCTGCGATCTGCCCTGCGAACTGCCGAGCGCGGACTTCTGCGGATCGGCATTGGACTGCGCCAGCTACTGCGGCGGCTGCGACTGGCCGAGCCGGGACCGGAAGACGGACGACAAGGAGCAAAGCGTCCATATCCCGCCCAATACGAAGGCGTTGCACCCCCAGGGCGAGGTTCATGACGCATAATTAGCCGTTTTCCCATTCGCCCCCCTTCATGCGCCAATTCCTCGTCCCCAGCCAGTACATCGATTTCGTCCATCCCCTGGTCGCCTCCAAGGCCGCCGAGCTGGCGCGGGATGCGGATGGCAAGACCGCCATCGCCCGGCGCTGTTTCGAGTTCGTCCGGGACGAGATCAAGCACAGCTGGGATTTCAAGCTCAATCCCGTGACCTGCCGGGCTTCCGACGTGCTGCGCCACGGCACGGGATATTGCTACGCCAAGAGCCATCTCCTTGCCGCCCTCTTGCGGGCCAACGCCATTCCCGCCGGCCTGTGCTACCAGCGCCTGTCGGTGAACGACGAGGGGGCTCCCTACTGCCTGCACGGGCTGAATGCGGTTTACCTGGAGGAGCACGGCTGGTACCGCATCGACGCCCGGGGCAACAAGCCCGGCATCTCGGCCGAGTTCTGCCCGCCCCGGGAGGCGCTGGCCTTCCCCATCCGGGAGAAGGAGGAGCGGGACCTGCCGGAAATCTGGGCGGAGCCGCTTCCCGTGGTCACGGCGGTGCTGGAGGGCTGCGGCGACGTCGCCCAGGTGTGCGCCAACCTGCCGGACATCGCCCTGCTGCC
>JBLNBI010000206.1:0-6345 GCA_050259815.1 Actinomycetota bacterium
TGCCCTGTCCTGCCCTGTCCTGCCCTGTCCTGCCCTGTCCCGTGCCCTCGATCAAGCCCTGTCTCGGAACCTCGGATTCATCAAATTATCTCGTGATATACGGACTACAATGGATGAACAAGGGGGTGGGCCGAGCGTTGCCAGGGGCTTCGACGACCGCCGGGAGGAAAGGGCCTATATGGCTGAAAAGCAATACCTTTACAGTCATCGCCAAAGCATCGTCCGTATGGTGCTGATCTATGCCGCCTTCGCAGCGGGATGGATTCTCTTTTCCGACAAGGCCGTCGAGGCCCTCCTCCAGGACCCCGAACAGATCACCCGGGCCAGCATTTTCAAGGGCTGGGTCTTCGTCGCCGTCACCTCCCTCCTGCTGTACACCCTGATCCGCCGCTTCAGCCTGCGCATGACTGCCGTCATGGCCGACCGTCTGAGCACCTTGCGGATGCTGTCGTCCATCGCCGACAGTTCCGAGGACGCCATCTTCGCCAAGGACACCCAGGGCCGCTATCTCCTTTTCAACCGGGCGGCCAGCCGTTTCGTGGGCAAGCCGGCCGAGGAAGTGGTCGGCGAAGACGACCGGGCCATCTTTCCGGCGGAACAGGCGGAGGAGCTCATGGCCATCGCCCGGCGGGTCATGGTCAAGAACACACCCGAAACCAACCGGGAAGTCCTCGACACCGCCATCGGACGACGGACTTTCCTGGCCACCAAGGCCCCCCTGTACGACGCCCAGGGCCGCATCATCGGCATCTTCGGCATCTCCCGGGACATCACCGACAGCGAACGCGCCGAAGCGGCCCTGCGGGACAACGAAGCCCGTTTCCGCGCCCTGGTGGAGCAGTCCCTGGCGGGCATCTACATCATCCAGGCCGGGCGCTTCTCCTATGTGAATCCCAGCTTTGCCGACATCTTCGGCTACGACTCGCCGGAGTCCATCATCGACCATGTACCGGTTTCCGAGCTGGTCGCCCCCGAGGACCGGGCCCGGGTGGCCGAGAATGTCCGCCGCCGCATCGCCGGCGAAAGCATGGACATGCATTACTTCTTCACCGGCCAGCGCCGGGACGGCAGCCCGGTGGACATCGAGGTCCACGGCTGCGTCATCGATTACCAGGGGCATCCCGCCGTGATGGGCGTCCTGCTCGACGTCACCGAGAGGAAGCGCCTGGCCGCCGAACTGGAAGCCCATCGCCAGCACCTGGAGGATCAGGTGGCGGCGCGCACTGCCGAACTGGAGCAGGCCCGGGCCGCCGCCGAGTCCGCCAACGCGGCCAAGAGCGCCTTCCTGGCCAACATGAGCCACGAAATCCGCACGCCGATGAACGCCATCATCGGCCTCACCCACCTCCTGCAGCGGGATGCCCATTCGGCGGTGGCCTCGGACCGTCTCGGGAAGATCGACGCCGCCGCCCACCATCTGC
The DNA here is from genome assembly GCA_050259815.1 of Actinomycetota bacterium. GTDB lineage: Bacteria > Pseudomonadota > Gammaproteobacteria > Burkholderiales > Rhodocyclaceae > JAGTRP01. Next base: position 1,422 of record JBLNBI010000206.1, read on the forward strand.
TGGCGGTCATCAACGACATCCTGGACCTTTCCAAGATCGAGGCCGGCAAGGTCACCCTGGAGGAAGGGGACTTCGCCCTGGAAAGCCTCTTCGACTACATCCATTCCCTCATCGGCGAGGCCGCCCGCAACAAGGGGCTGGAGCTCCGTTTCGAGAACGACGGCGCACCGCCCTGGTTGTGGGGCGATGTGACCCGCCTGCGCCAGGCCCTACTGAATTACGCCGGCAATGCCGTCAAATTCACGTCGTCCGGCAGCATCGTCATCCGGGCCCGTCTGCTGGGCCGGCAGGATGACCGTTGCCAGGTCCGCTTCGAGGTGGAGGACACAGGCATCGGCATCCCGCCAGAGTCCATCCCCAACCTCTTCCAGGCCTTCGCACAGGCCGACGTCTCCACCACCCGCCAGTACGGCGGCACCGGCCTGGGTCTGGCCATCACCAGACGGTTGGCGGAAATGATGGAAGGCGAAACCGGGGTCGACAGCGTCGTCGGCAAGGGCAGCGCCTTCTGGTTCACCGCATGGCTGCGGCACGGCCACCCCATACACTCCGAAAGCTTGAAGGCCGGCGGCAGCGAGGCTTCGGTGCGCCACGATCACGCCGGCGCCCGCATCCTCCTGGTGGAAGACAACGAGATCAATCGGGAAGTGGCCCTGGAAATCCTCCGGGACACGGGCCTCATGGTCGACACCGCCGAAAACGGCCGCCTGGCCGTGGAAAAGGTCCGGAGCCAGGAATACGACCTGGTGCTCATGGACATGCAGATGCCCGAGATGGACGGCCTGGAGGCTACCCGCCGTATCCGCACCCTGCCGGGCCGGGAACATCTGCCCATCCTCGCCATGACGGCCAACGCTTTCGACGAAGACCATCGAGCCTGCGCCGAAGCGGGCATGAACGACTTCGTGGCCAAGCCGGTGAATCCCGATGTCCTCTACGGCATGATGCTCAAGTGGCTGCCCAAGCGGGCGCCCCGTTCCGCCGATGCGGTACTGGCTATCGCCCCGGTGGATGCCGGGGAAGCCGAGGCCGTCGTCGCCCGCCTGGACGATGCCTCGGAATTCGACATTCCCCAGGGCCTGGCGGCCCTGCGAGGCAGGAAGGATCGCTTCGTCGCCCTCCTGCGCAGCCTGTCGGAAAACCACGCCCAGAATATGGCCGACCTGCGCTCCCGGATCGCCGAGGGCAATATGGCGGAAGCCATCCGCCTCGCCCACGGGCTGAAGGGCGCCGCCGCCACCCTGGGCGCCAAGGGGCTGTCAGGAGCCGCCCGGGCCCTGGAACTTGTCCTGCGCGGGGTGGTGGCCACCGGCACGCCCCCCGACCCGGCGCAGGTGGAAACCCTGGCCGCCGCCGTCGAGGCCCATCTCACCCGGTTGAATGCCACCCTGGCCCACCGGGAACAGTCCGCCATCGAATAGCCCGCCCGGCGCTCCATCCGCGGGCGCGAACGAAATTCCCTGAACCAAACTCGAAGGGCCATGCCGTATGGGTGTCGCCCCCCGGGGCGGCCCGCACCTGCCGCGGCCGAGAAGACCAAGATCGGAATCCCAAGGGAAGACCATGACCACCGCCCTGCTCCATGAACTGCCGCTCCACGCCGCTGAGCGCGCCCCCGATGCCCGCGCCCTTACCCATGGCGACCACTCTCTGACCTACGGCGACCTGGCCGCCCGGATCGCCGCCTTCGCCGGCGGCATGGCGGCCCGGGGTATCGGTCGGGGCGAACGGATCGCCATCTACCTGGAGAAGCGCTTCGAGTTCGTCGTCGCCGCCTTCGGCACCGCGGCAGCCGGGGCGGTGTTCGTGCCGGTGAATCCCCTCCTCAAGCCGGAACAGGTGGGCTATATCCTGCGGGACTGCAATGTGCGGGTCCTGGTCACCTCGGCGGAGCGCTTCCCGCTCCTCAAGGACCACCTCCTGCAATGCCATGACCTGCGCCGGGTGGTGCTGGCCGGGAACGGCCCGGTGGAGCCAGGCGGCCTGCCCTTCGCCCTCGACCCTTGGCAGGAAGTCCTGGACGGCACCCGGGGAGTTCCCCACCGGGTCATCGACACCGACATGGCCGCCATCCTCTACACCTCCGGCAGCACCGGGCGGCCCAAGGGCGTAGTGCTCTCCCACCGAAACATGGTGGCCGGCGCCAAGAGCGTCGCCAGCTACCTGGAGAACCGCCCCGACGACACCCTCCTCGCCGCCCTGCCGCTCTCGTTCGATGCCGGTTTCAGCCAGCTCACCACCGCCTTCCACGCGGGGGCCCGGACGGTGCTGCTGAACTACCTGCTCCCCAAGGACGTGCTGAACGCCCTGGTGGACGAAAAGGTGACCGGCCTGACCGCCGTGCCTCCCCTCTACATCCAGCTCACCCAACTCAAGTGGCCGGAGGGCATCGACCGGCACCTGCGCTACTTCGCCAATACCGGCGGCCGCATGCCCCTGGAGACCCTGAGGACCTTGCGGGCGGCCCTGCCAAGTAGCCGCCCCTACCTGATGTACGGCCTCACCGAGGCCTTCCGCTCCACCTACCTGCCGCCGGACCAGGTGGATGTCCGCCCCGATTCCATCGGCAAGGCCATCCCCAACGCGGAGATCCTGGTCCTGCGGGAGGACGGCACCGAATGCGCCGCCAACGAACCCGGCGAACTGGTGCACCGGGGCGCCCTGGTGGGCATGGGTTACTGGAACGATGCCGAGAAGACGGCGGAACGCTACCGCCCCCTGCCCTGCCGGGAGGCCGGCCAGGGACTCATGCTCCCGGAAATCGCCGTCTTCTCCGGAGACACCGTGCGCCGTGACGAGGAAGGCTACCTCTACTTCATTGGCCGGCGGGACGAGATGATCAAGACCTCCGGCTACCGGGTGAGCCCCACCGAGGTGGAGGAAGTGCTCTACGGCACCCAGCTGGTGGGTGAGGCGGCGGCCTTCGGCGTGCCCCATCCCCAACTGGGCCAGGCGGTGGTGGCGGTGGTCACCGCCAAGGACGACATCCTGGATACGGATGCCCTCCTCCGCCACGCCCGGGAACGCCTGCCGGCCTACATGGTGCCGGCCCGCATCGACGTCCGCCCCGGGCCGCTGTCCCGCAACCCCAACGGCAAGATCGACCGCAAGCGCCTCTCCGAGGAATTCCAGGACCTCTATTCCGGGAGCAAGGAATGAATCCGCCCCGCCACGTGCCCATGGACCACTTCCCCGTGCGGGATGGCGAGCTGCTGGTGGGCGGCATCCCCCTCACCCGCCTGGCGGCCCGGGTGGGTGCCGGCGTGCCGTTCTACGCCTATGACCGCGCCCTCCTTTCCGCCCGGGTCGCCGGGCTGCGGGCTGTCCTGCCCCGGGAGGTGAAGCTCCATTACGCCGTCAAGGCCAACCCCATGCCCGCCCTGGTGTGCCACATGGCAGGCCTGGTGGATGGGCTGGACGTGGCCTCCGGCGCCGAATTGCGGGTGGCCCTGGACGCCGGCATGGGGCCGGAAGCGATCAGCTTCGCCGGGCCGGGGAAGTCGGAACAGGAGATTGCCCAGGCAGTCGCGGCGGGCATCCTGGTCAATGTGGAAAGCTTCCGGGAACTCCCCCTCCTGGCCGAGGCCGGCCGCCGCTTTGGCCTGCCGGCCCGGGTGGCGGTACGGGTGAATCCCGATTTCGAACTGAAGAATTCCGGCATGAAGATGGGGGGCGGCCCCAAGCAATTCGGCGTGGATGCCGAGGAGGTCCCCGCCCTGCTGGCCGAAATCCGCCGCCTGGGCTTGGCCTTCGAGGGATTCCACATCTACTCCGGCTCCCAGAACCTCAAGGCCGAGGCGGTGTGCGAAGCCCAGGACAAGGCCATGGAGCTGGCCCTGGCGCTGGCCCGGGAAGCCGATCTGCCCATCCGCAGCCTCAACGTGGGCGGCGGCTTCGGCATTCCCTACTTCCCCGGCGACACGCCTCTCGACACGGCCCCCATCGGCGCCAATCTCAACCGCCTTATGGATCGGCTGCGCGGAGACCACCCGGGCGCCGACCTGGTTATCGAACTGGGGCGCTACCTGGTGGGGGAAGCGGGCATCTACGTCTGCCGAGTGGTGGACCGGAAGGTTTCCCGGGGGCTGGTCCACCTGGTCACCGATGGCGGCCTGCACCACCACCTGGCGGCCTCCGGCAATTTCGGCCAGGTCATCCGCAAGAACTACCCGGTGGCCATCGGCAACCGGATGGCGCCCGGCGCTCCCCGGGAAATCGCCTCGGTGGTCGGTCCCCTGTGCACGCCCCTGGACCTGCTCGCCGACCGCATGGAGCTGCCCGTTGCCCAGCCCGGCGATCTGGTGGTGGTATTCCAGTCCGGCGCCTATGGCCTTACCGCCAGCCCCCATGGCTTCCTGAGCCATCCCGCCCCCCTGGAAGTGCTGGTGTGACCGGCGGATAAAGGGACCGGCCATCCCCCATGCACTGAGGTCCCGCCGCCTCCGATATCAGGCGCCCACCGCACCAGGCTTGCCGCCCACCCCTTATTGTTCCCCCATGGCTTCGATGAAAGACTGCCTTATCCCCCCGGCAACGGGAATAGAACGGGAGAAGGCATGTTGCGTTGGATTCATATGCTGTTCATGGCGATGGTGGCCGGCCTGGCCGACTTTCCCGCCGAGGCCGTCACCACCGAGCGCTGGCGTATCTATCACCTCAACCGCTCCCTGAGCGACTTCGCCGTTTCCTGGGATCGCCTCAACCAACGCTGCCTGGCAGGACATCCCATGCTGGACAGCCGTTTCATCGACGGCATGCTGCAGCACTTCGGGGATGGCAGCGAATACCTGTGCCAACTGGAGAAGGATGGCGAACCGACGGGCGTATGCATACTGAAGCGCGCCAGGCCCGGCGTGTGGAGGAGCTTCCTGCCGGCCCAGGCCCAACTGGCCCCGGCCATCATTGCAAAGGGGGACTCCCTCCC
>JBLNBI010000207.1:0-4348 GCA_050259815.1 Actinomycetota bacterium
TCCGTCCAATGGTGAGCGGCATGAAAATGAAGTCATCCAGCAAGCGGACAATCATGAAGAGAGCGACGGCGCCGTAGGCTACGGCAGGATCGCCGGGAAAGTCCGTGGCGGCTACCAGTACCACCAGCACACAGCCGAGGATGGAGCCGACGTAGGGAATCCAGGCCAGGACTGCCGTCAGGAGCCCCAGCAGCAAGGGGCCCGAGACGCCGAGCAGCCATAGGCCGCCGGCGAGGCACAGGGTATCCAGAACGGTCAGCTGCATGAGGCCGACAAAATAAAGCCGAGCGGTGCGATCCACCTGGTCCAGCAGATAGAGGGTCCGTTCGAAGAAGGCGTTGGGTACGGCCTGCCCGAGGAATCGCTTGAACCGCCAACCATCCCGCAACATGAAGAAGGCCAGGAAAGGCGCGAGCAGGAGCGATGGCGCCCAGGCCGCGATGGTCATGGCGATGCTGGCGAGGTATCTGCTGGCGAACTCATCGCTGATCTCCGCCACCTGACCGGCAAGTTGGCCGCTCAGGCGAGCATGAGCCAGGATGGAAAAGCGCTGCTCCAGATGCTGAAGTGTTGCGGTCAGAAAATTCAGCCCGCCCTCGACGTAACGGGATGCCGACTCCTGCCAGGACGACGCCTCCGCCAGGATTCCGGGCAGCAGCAGCCCGCCCCCAAGGACCAGCCCGACGAAGGCAGCGGAACTGACCACTCCGGTGGCAGCATCATGGGAGAAACCGGCCAGCACCAGGCGAGATTTGAGGGGTAACAGGAGGTAGTAGATGATGAGCGCCAGGATGAAGGGAACCACCAGCCACAGCACCTTCTGGAACAGATAAAGGAGCAGGCAGGTACCGGCCAGGACGAGAACCCAAACGACTGGCCCGGATCGGTAATCGCTTTGCTGATGGCTCACCGGCACTCCGCTTCGACGGGAGCCTGGGACACCATGTTCCGGAGCCGCTGGGCGAGGTGCCGCGCCAGCTGCATGGCGATCCGGGACGCCAGTTGCGCGTGAGACTCCATCAAGCGCTCGAAATCCCCCCGGAACAGCACCGCCAGTTCGGTGGGCTCCCCTGCCCTGGCCTGGGCAGAACGGGGAGAGTCATCCAGAAGAGCCAGTTCCCCGAAGAACGCCCCCGCCCCCAACGCCGCGATTGGTCGATCAACGTTCCCCTGCTGGCAGATAAGCACCTGGCCTGAGAGGACGATGTAGAGCGCCTGCCCTTCCTCACCCTGGTCGAAAACGACCTCACCCGGCAGATAACGGCGGTTGTGCAGGAATCCCTCGACGATCTTGAGTTCACTGGCTCGCAGCCCCGAAAGGAGAGCGGCCTTGCCAAGGGGGTGGGCTCCCGTGGCGTCGTTCTTCCCACGCATGAATCCGAACATGGTCATCCAGCAAAGGGTTCAAAGGATGCAATTCTAACGCGTCATGTCCGGTGCAATCTTGCCGGTATGCTGACTTGGCAGCTTGATGACGTTCCTATCCCGGGGAACTTCCGAAATTTTGATCTCTCCACTTGTTTAGCCATCAATGGACCCTCCATAATCCCCTCGACAGCCCATCAAGAGCCTTTCTCATTTAATCCATCGCGGCCGGGAGCCATGCACAACGAGACCTTGAGACCGGAGAATGCACCGCCGGAATGGAGCGGCCCCCAAACGATCCCATCCAGCCCGGGATTGCATCCGGAAGGCGCGCTGGTGGACAAATACGGCCGACGCATCACCTACGTACGCCTGTCCATCACCGATCGCTGCGATTTCCGCTGCACCTACTGCATGGCCGAGGAGATGACCTTCCTGCCCCGGTCTGAGGTGCTCAGCCTGGAGGAATGCCTGCGGGTTGCATCCGTGTTTGTCGGGCTGGGCGTCACCAAGCTGCGCATCACCGGCGGCGAGCCCCTGGTGCGGAAGGATGCGATGTGGCTGATCGAGCGGCTCGGCGCCCTGCCCGGCCTGGAGAACCTGGTGCTCACCACCAACGGCTCCCAGTTGGACCGTTTTGCCCCGGCCCTCAAGGCCGCCGGCGTGAAGCGCCTCAACGTCAGCCTCGACACCCTGCAGCCGGAGCGCTTCAAGGCCATCACGCGGATCGGAGATGTCAGCAAGGTCCTGCGGGGCATCGAGGCCGCCCGCGCCGCCGGCTTCCGGCGCACCAAGCTCAATACGGTGATGATGCGGGGCACCAACGACGACGAGTTCGCCGACCTGGTGCAATATGCCATCGACCACGAACTGGACATCTCCTTCATCGAGGAAATGCCCCTGGGGGACATCCACGGCCGCAGCGGGCATTTCATCACGTCGGAGGAAACCCGCCGGAAGCTGGCCGATCGTTTCACCCTGGTTCCATCCAGCGAAGACTCCGGCGGACCGGCCCGCTACTGGCGCATTCCCGGTACCGAAACCCGGATCGGCTTCATTTCCCCCCACAGCCACAATTTCTGCGACACCTGCAACCGGGTGCGGATCACCGCCAAGGGGGAGCTATACCCCTGCCTGGGACAGAATGACGCCATTCAACTGCTGCCGGTGCTCCGCGCCCATCCCGACGATTCCGAGCCGGTCCGGCGGGCCATCATGGACAGCATGGGCATCAAGCCCTACGGCCACGATTTCACCCACCAGATGGAAGCGCCCCAGGTGGTGCGCTTCATGTCCATGACCGGCGGCTGATCCGAAATCCTTAGAAGACGGGCACTCCCATGGCCTGCAAAGCCCGGTTCATCTGGCCGGAGGCCTTTTCCATCACTCCGATAGCCTCCCGGTGGCGTCCGCCGGCCGCCAAGCCCGCCGCTTCGGACTTCAGGCGCCGCCCCTCGGCGGAAAACCCCTCCACCATGGCCTGCTTGTCGCCGGCCGCCCTGCCCTCCGCCACCATCATTCCGACCATGAGCTCGCTGCTCTCGAAGCGCCGCTGCTCATAGGCGTACTCGTCGGCAGGCGTCTCGAAATTCAGGGACATCACCACCTCCTGCCCCGCCCGCATCCGGGAGAGTTCCCCCACGGCGAGCTTGTAGGCATCCGAGAGGATACGGTTGGCGTCACCGAGCCGCCCGGCGGCCTCCTGTTTCCGGGCTTCGCCCATGTGGGCATCGATCCGGGCCATCAGCCCCTTGGCAGCGGCCGCCATTTTGGCGTCCTTGAGCAGTTCGGAGACCGAGGCACGGTAGGTGGCCACCTGCTCCACCAGATTCTGGTACGCCAGGCGCTGGGCATCGGCTGCCAGGGATCCCTCCGATTGCAGCCGGCGGGATTCCGCCGACGAGGACTTGAGAGCCTCGTCCACGAGCTGTTGGGCATCCTCCAGCCGATTCTCACCCATGGCTGCCCGGGCCGACTCGATGGCCCGGCGCCCCTTCTCGACCAAGGGAGAGGGCTCGGCACCACGCCCCGTCCCTTTCGCTGCCGGGGAATTGAGGAGCATCTCCAGAAGCTTGATCTTCTGCTCCACCAATTGCCGCTTCTGATCTGGAGACGAGCCCTGGGCAGCCGCAACCGCGCTCCAGAGAAAAATCAGTCCGACGAGCAAGACTCTTTGCACCGGTAAATCCCCCATCCTCACTTGCTTCAAATTCGGAAATCCATCATACCCCAGCACCGGAAACGGGCCGAAAAAAAGCGGCCCGCAGGCCGCTTTTCCTTCTATTGCCGGTAACCGGCTTATGCCCCTTCGCGGGCGGCGCGCTTGCGCTCGTTCTCGGTCAGGAAGCGCTTGCGCAGGCGGATGGACTTGGGAGTCAGTTCCACCAGTTCATCGTCGGCGATGAACTCGACGGCGGCTTCCAGGCTGAGTTGGATGGGCGGAACCAGGCGGACGGCTTCGTCGGTGCCGGAGGCCCGGACGTTGGTCAGCTGCTTGCCCTTGATGGGGTTCACCACCAGGTCGTTCTCCCGGCTATGGATGCCGATGATCATGCCCTCGTACAGCTTCTCGCCGGGGCTGACGAACATGCGGCCGCGATCCTGCAGCTTCCACAGGGCGTAGGCGACAGCTTCGCCATTGTCCTGGGAGATCAGCACGCCGTTGCGCCGCTCGGCGACGCCACCATCCTTGACCGGAGCGTACTCGTCGAAGACGTGGCTGATGAGGCCGGTACCGCGGGTCAGGTTCATGAATTCACCTTGGAAGCCGATCAGGCCCCGGGCCGGAATGCGGTATTCGATACGGACGCGGCCGCGGCCGTCCGGCACCATGTCCAGCATGTCGCCCTTGCGCAGGCCCAGGCTTTCCATGACGCCGCCCTGGTGCTCTTCTTCCACGTCCACGGTCAGCAGTTCGTAGGGTTCGCACTCGACGCCGTTGATGACCTTCTTCACGACGCGGGGACGACCCACGGCCATTTCG
>JBLNBI010000208.1:0-3447 GCA_050259815.1 Actinomycetota bacterium
GACCGGGCGCTTCCTACCCCTGGACGTTCGGGGCCGCACCGAGGTGATGGAGTGGCTCTTCTGGCAGATGGCGGGCCTGGGCCCCATGGCCGGGCAGAACCACCATTTCGCCCAGTACGCCCCGGAGCCCATTCCCTACGCCATCGACCGCTACGTGAAGGAAACCGCCCGACTTTACGGCGTCCTGGACCGACAACTTGCCGGGCGGGAATTCGTGGCCGGGGATTACTCCATCGCCGACATGGCCATCTATCCCTGGATCGTTCCCTGGGAGAAGCAGCGCCAGGACCTGAATTATTTCCCGAGCCTCAAGCGCTGGTTCGAGGCCATGGCGGCCCGACCAGCCGTACAGAGGGCCTATGCCCGGGCCGAGGAGATCAATCCCCAGCCCCAGCCTTTCGACGATCAGGCCCGCCGCATCCTGTTCGGCGGAGAGAAGCCTCAGATACCGTAGCGCTGCCGCCAGGCGGCGATTTCCGGAAACTGATCCGGCAAGGCCTCCTCACCGACCTCGTCGGCCTCCTGGAGCAGCCGTCGCTGGCGATCATCAAGGCTTTGGGGCCAGATCGGCTCCAGGCGGATCATTAGGTCGCCCGCTTGTCCTTGGCCTCGCCCGGGAAAGCCCCGGCCGGCCAAGTGCACGGTCCGCGCTCCGCCATCGCCGGCGGCCAGCTCCACGTTTTCAGTGCCGCCCAGGGACGGCGCTCGAACGGTCCCGCCAGCCAGAAGCTTGAGAACGCTCACCGGCATGGCGCAGGACAGATCGCGGCCTACTAGTTCGAACAATTCGTGGGGCCGGATGGCAATTCTGAGGTACAGGTCGCCGGGCAGGATTTCTCCACTCCCTTCCTCCCCTCGGCCGGCCAACCGCAACTCATCCCTGGACAGCATACCCGGCGGAACGGTGACCTCCAGGCCGACTTCCTCGAATTCCTTGCCGCTCCCTTGGCAGTCCGGGCAGTTGCCTTGCCTGAGGAAACCGCGCCCATCGCAGTGGGGACAACGCTCCAGGCCATGATGCCGATGCCGGATTCGGCCGCTGCCGTGGCATGCCTGGCACAGACGGGAACTGGCAAGCGCCGCCAGGCCCGTTCCATCGCAGGTCGCGCATGGAGCACTACGGCGCAGGCGAACCACCTTTCTGCAACCGAAGGCGGCCTCCTCAAGGGAGATTTCCAGATCCATGCGAACGTCGGCAGCCCGCTGTGCGGCAGGAGCCTCGGCAGGCTCTTCCGCCGGTTCATCCTCTGCATCCCGTTCCTGGAGGGCTTCGTAGGCGGCCCGGATCTGCTTGAATCGCTCAGTCGCCTCGGGATGGGAATTGCGGTCGGGATGCCAGGCCATCGCCAAGCGGCGGTAGGCCCGCTTGATTTCCGCCGGGCTGGCGTTGGGCGCAATCCCCAGGATGCCAAAGGAATCCATCGGCACTGCCGCCTACCTCCCGGAATGGAGGCCGATCTTCTTCAGGGCGGCGTCGATTCCATCGGCCATCCGCCGGTAACCCCGGGCGTTGGGGTGGATCTGATCGGAACAAAGCTCCGGCTGGCCGAGGATGCCTGAAAAGACGTCGGGAATGACCGGCACTTTCTCTTCCCTCCCCAGCTCAGCGTAGAGGGCGGCATCGGAAGGCCGACCAGTCACCGCCCCCATAATGGAGAGCTCGGGTACCGCCACGAGGACTACGGCCGCGCCGCTGGCGCGCACGGCAGAGAGAATCTGGCGAATGTCGTCTTTGACTGCCTTCTGGGAACGGCGGCGCAGGAAGTCGTTGCCGCCGATCTCGACGATCACCAGGGCCGGCCGATGCTCTTCCAGGAGGGAATCGATGCGGCCCTTGCCCGCTTCGGCGGTATCGCCGGGAACACCGCCATTGACCATGCGCCAGCCAGTCAAGCTTCCCAGCAGGGTGGGCCAATCCTCGCCCGGAGAAGCGCCGGTGCCATAAGTAACACTGTCGCCGAAGGCCAGGACCACACTACCCGCCGGAACGGGCGTCAGCTTGGCGGAACGGCCGCAGGCGGCGAGCAACGCCCCGCCCGCCGCGGCCATCAGGAAGGTTCTGCGCAACATGGTTCGCTCGCCCTCCCCCGCCCCAGCCGGTCTTATTCCGGGACGGCGATCCGGTTGTCGGTGCTGAACTGGTAGTCGTTGAAGACCTGCTCCGCCGTCAGGATCCGGTAGGAACCATCCTCATTCTTGCGGGTGGTGTCCTTGAGGCGGTAGGTGTAATGGCCGCAGGTCCACAGGTCGAAGTTGCGCATGTGGGTGCACAGGCAGGTCTTGTCCCACACCTTGACCTTGCGCTCGCCGGGATGGGCGGCGACTTCCCGGTTGTAGGCGGTGATGTACTGGCAGTTGCCGGAAGAATCCAGCAGGTAGCCGTAGGCCTCGCAATTGGGGCGGATGCCGTCGCCGATGGCAGGGCTGCCCTTGAGCATGCGCATGGGGTAGCCGGTGGGGGAAATCTGGTTGACCTCGATATCCTCTTCGCTGGCCTTGAAGTATTCCTGCTGCACCCGCTCGGGCAGGCCGCACTCCTTGGCGACGGTGAAGCGGGTCGCCACTTGGACGGCGGCGGCCCCCATTTCCAGGAAGGCGGTCGCATCGGAACCGGTGAAAATGCCGCCGGCCGGGATCAGAGGGATATCCAGTTGCTCGGCCTTCAGCCACTCCTGAATCTCGGCGACGATGGCGGCCAGGTCATACTTGGCCCAGTCCATGCCGAAGCCTAGATGGCCGCCGGCCAGGGGCCCTTCGACCACCACATAGTCCGGCAGGCGGTTGGTGCGGGCGCTCTTCTTCAGGAAGAGCTGCAGGGCGCGCAGGGAAGAGACGATGATGCCCAGCTTGGCATCCCGGAAGCGGGGATGGTCCTCGATCAGCGCGAAGGAACCCAGATGCAGGCCAGCCGCCAGGGTAATGCCGTCGATGCCCGCATCCAGCGCCGCCCGCAGACGCACCCGGAGGGTCTCCTTGGGCGCGTTCATGGTCAGCTTTTCCATGCAGTTGATGAAGATCAGGCCGGGGCCGCGCTTGGCGTCCATGGTGCTCTTCACGTGCAGGGTGGTGGCCTCGGCCAGCAGCCCCAGGTCGAACTGGACCACCGACTTGTCCGGGTTGTCCACGTTGAACTTGTACTGGGCCAGCTTGTTCTTGACGTACTTGGTCTGGTAGCGGCGGTCGGACACGGTCGGCACCATGGCGTCCGAAATGTGGCCGATGCCCCCCAGGCGGGCTACTTCGAGGGAAAGTTCGGCGGTCGAAATATCGACCCCCATGCCGCCCACGACGATCGGCACAAGTTCCTGCCTGCCGAACTGCAGGCGAAAATCATCCACGCGCTTCAGTGCTTCCCAGTATCCGTTTTGATGCAACCTCGCATTATCGCATGGGAACCCTCGAGATACCCTACCGATTAGAATGCCATAAACTGCGTATCTATTCCTG
>JBLNBI010000209.1:0-15135 GCA_050259815.1 Actinomycetota bacterium
TGGTGCGGGAGTCGATCTTGCTGGACACCTGGAAGGAAAGCCGGGTCGGGATGTTGGCCTTGATGAGGCCGGTGATGACATCCACGGACGGGCGCTGGGTGGCCAGCACCAAGTGGATGCCGGCGGCCCGGGCCTTCTGGGCCAGACGGGCGATCAGTTCTTCCACCTTCTTGCCCACCACCATCATGAGATCGGCCAGCTCGTCGATGACCACCACGATGAAGGGCAGCGTGGTCAGCGGCTCGGGGGATTCCGGCGTCAAGGACAGGGAATTGGGGATGTGCTCGCCCCGCTTCTCGGCCTCCTTGATCTTGGTGTTGAAGCCGGCAATGTTCCGCACCCCCATGGCCGACATCAGCTTGTAGCGCTTTTCCATCTCGCCCACGCACCAGTTCAGCGCGTTGGCGGCCTGCTTCATGTCGGTGACGACGGGAGCCAGCAGGTGGGGAATGCCCTCGTAGATGGACAGTTCCAGCATCTTGGGGTCCACCATGATGAGGCGCACCTGGTCCGGCTCGGACTTGTAGAGGAGCGACAGGATCATGGCGTTCACCCCCACCGACTTGCCGGAGCCGGTGGTACCCGCCACCAGGATGTGGGGGGTCTTGGCCAGGTCCGCCACCACCGGCAGGCCGCCGATGTCCTTGCCCAGGCTGACGGTCAAGGGGCTGGTCATGTCGTTGTAGGGCCGGCTGGAGATGATCTCGGAGAGCTTCACCGTCTGCCGCTTGCTGTTGGGCAGTTCGAGGGCCATGCAGGACTTGCCGGGCACCGTTTCCACCACCCGGATGGAGACCAGGGCCAGGGCCCGGGCCAAATCCCGGGCGAGATTCACGATCTGGGCGCCCTTCACCCCCACCGCAGGCTCGATCTCGTAACGGGTGATGACGGGGCCGGGCATGGCGGCCAGGACCTTCACCTGGACGCCGAAATCGGCGAGCTTTCGCTCGATCAGGCGGGAGGTGAATTCCAGGGTCTCGGCGCTGACCGTCTCGACGGCGGCGGGCGCCGGATCGAGAAGATGGAAGGGTGGCAACTGGCCGCCGACGATGGCCTCGGGGAACAGGGCCGCCTGCTTTTCCTTCTCGATACGCTTCTCGGCCTTGGGGGAAACCGGCACCTCCGGCGGAGGTGTCTCGATGATGATGGGCTCGTGCAGCTCCACCCGGCGTTTTTCCACCTCCACCTTCACTTCCCGCTCCTGGGCCACTTCCCGGCCTATGCGGCGGTCCTGCCAGCGGTCCACCAGGCCGTAGAAGAAGCCGAAGGTGCGCTCCAGGAATCCGCCCAGACGCTCGAAGGCATCTAGCCAGGACATGCCGGCAAAGATGCTCCAGCCCACGGCGATGAGCCCCAGGAGCAGCAGGGTGGTGCCGGTATAGCCCAGGCGGTGGGCAAGGCCGTTGCCCAGTTCGAGGCCGACCATGCCCCCCGGCGCCAGGGGCAGCTGGGCCTTGAGGCTGTAGAAGCGGATGGCCTCCAGGGCGGAGCTGGCGACCAGGAGGATGGCGAAGCCGCCCAGGGCAATGTAGAGGGGGCGGCGGTCCTCGCCGTCCCCGAAGCCGTTGAGCCGGCGGTAGCCCCACCAGATGAACATGAGCATCAGGGCCACCCACCACCAGGCAGAGAGCCCGAAGAGGTAGAGGATCAGGTCCGCCACCCAGGCGCCCGCCCGACCGGCCGGGTTATGGAGGGACCCGCCAACGACGGCGTGGGACCAGCCCGGATCATCCTTGGAGAAGCCCCACAGGGCCAGGGACAGGAACAAGGCGACGGCCCCCAGGGCCAGCCAGCGGGTTTCCTGCAGCAGGGAACCGATCTTGTCCGGCAGCGGGCTGGAGGCGCGGGCGTTGCTGCGGTTTGCCACTGTCAGCCCCCCAGGATGACCAGCAGGTCACCCTCGTAGGCGATATAGGCGCCGTTTTCCAGGTCGCGCATGACCTTGGTGACCATTTCCCGGGAAGCACCGATCATCCGGGCCATCTCCTGTTTCGAAATCTTTTTTTTCACCACCCGGCGGCCATTTTCCACCTCGGACATCTCCATGAGGAGGTGGGCAACCCGGCCGTAGACGTCCAGGAGGGCCAGGCTCTCGATCTTGCGGTCGGCATCCCGCAGCCGGCGGACCAGGATCTGCATGAGTTTCTTGGCCACCGGGAAATTCTCCCGCCAGCAGCGCTGGAATTCTCCGGACCCGAGAACCAGCAGCTCGCAGGGTTCCTTGGCGACCACGTCGGCGGAACGGGGGCGCTCGTCGATCAGGCCCATCTCGCCGAAGAATTCGCCGGGCCCCAGGATGGCGAGGATGATTTCCTTGCCGTCCTCGTCGCTATTGGTGACCTTGGCCCGCCCGGTCAGGATGACGTAGAGGAAGTCGGTGCTTTCCCCTTCCCGGACGATGTACTCGCCCCGCTCGGCACGCCGGCGCATGGCGACCCGGCTCAGACGCTCCAGCTCACTCTCGTCGAGGCCTGCGAAGAGCGGCACATTGCGCACCACCACCAGACTGAACCCACAGTTGCCGGATACCATAAATTACTTTTTCGTCATGGAGTTAGGCGGGAATTATAATGGCTTTTCGCGGCCCGGGCAGAAACTCGGGGCGAAACTCCGCCGTCGACGAAGCTATAATTTTCGGATTCACAACGATAGCTCATCACAGAGGGATGCCATGTCCAACCCCACCCGCCACAACCGTCTGCTCATCCTCGGCTCCGGCCCGGCCGGCTACACCGCCGCCGTCTATGCCGCCCGCGCCAACCTGAAACCCGTGCTCATCACCGGCCTCGCCCAGGGCGGCCAGCTGATGACCACGACGGAAGTGGACAACTGGCCCGCCGACGCCGACGGCGTGCAGGGCCCCGACCTCATGGCCCGGTTCGAGCAGCACGCCCGCCGCTTTGACACCGAGATCATCTTCGACCACATCCACACCGCCAAGCTGGGGGAGAAGCCCTTCACCCTGGTCGGCGATGCCGGCACCTACACCTGCGACGCCCTGATCATCGCCACCGGCGCCTCTGCCCAGTACCTGGGCCTGCCCTCCGAAGAGAAATTCATGGGCAAGGGCGTGTCCGCCTGCGCCACCTGCGACGGCTTCTTCTACCGCAACAAGCCGGTGGCCGTGGTGGGCGGCGGCAACACTGCCGTCGAGGAGGCACTCTACTTGGCCAACATCGCCAGTCACGTCACCCTCATCCACCGCCGCGACAAGCTGCGGGGCGAGAAGATCATGCACGACAAGCTGTTCGAGAAGGTCGAGGCCGGCAAGGTCACCATTCTCTGGAACAGCGCCCTGGATGAAGTCCTGGGGGACGACAGCGGTGTCACCGGCCTGCGGATCAAGAGCACCGTGGACGGCTCCACCCGGAACGTCGACGTTTTCGGCGTTTTCATCGCCATCGGCCACAAGCCCAACACCGACCTGTTCAAGGGCCAGCTGGAGATGGACGAGGGCTACCTGATCACCCAGGGCGGCCGCCACGGCAACGCCACCCAGACCAGCATTCCCGGCGTCTTCGCCGCCGGCGACGTGCAGGACTACATCTACCGCCAGGCCTGCACCTCCGCCGGCACCGGCTGCATGGCAGCCCTGGACGCCGAGCGCTACCTGGACCAGGCCGGCCTGATCTGACCGGTCACGAGCCGCAACAGAAAGGGCGCCCGCGGGCGCCCTTTTTCATTCTCCGATGGGGACTCAGACGACGGCCGCCCGGGTCGCCCGATCCAGGAGGCGGCCCAGGGTCTGACGGGGAATCCACCCCTCTCCCCGGCCCACGCAACGCACCGCCTTGGCCAGTTGGGCGCTCATCCCGTCGTAATTGAGGTAGCCTCGCGCCCCTGCGTTGATGGACTGGATAATCTGGTCCTCGAGAATCGAGCGGTCGGTGAGGAGCAGCACCGACGGCGCCGGATACTCCCCGTTCAAAGCCCGCAGCAGGGCGAAGGACTCGACGGCCGCCAGGCTGAAGCGGCAGAGCAACACCTGGGGCTGGTGCTCCAGGACGGTGGTGGTGATTTCCTTGAGGGTGGCGGCCTGGCCCACCACCTGGATGTCCTCCTCGTAGCGGAGCAGATATTCGCAGGCGGTGCGCTTGACCTGGTCGGAATCGGCAATGACGACGGTGATGGGCTGGGGTGACACGGCAATCTCCTTCAGGGTCGCTAGTAATCAGGATTCGGTGCTGATGTTGAGCATGAGCGCCAGCTTCAGGCGCTCGTCGATGCCGATCTTGCGCAGCATCCCGGTGAGATGGGCCTTCACCGTCGGTTCGCTCACATCCAGGCGGCGGGCGATCTGCTTGCTGGACTCGCCATTGCGGACCAGGGTGACGATTTCCTGCTCCCGGCGGGTCAGTTCGGCGGGCTTGCCGCTATCCGGGAAGAGGCGTGCCGTATCGGCGCTGGTCCGGGCATTGAGGCGATCCACCAGGCGAGGCACGAGGATGCGCCGAATCCACGGCTCGCCCTGGCGGACAACGGTCACCATGCGCCGCATCACCTCCCGCTCCGCATCGTTTCCGCACACGCCCCGGACCCCGGCCGCGAAGAGGCTGATTTCCAGCTCATCCGACGAGGGCCTGCCGGTCATCACGATCTTGGTGGCGGGGCTGGCCTGGCGCAGCTTCGGGATGGCCGCAGCCGGATTGCCCAGCCCCGGGAATTCCAGGTCCAGCAGAAGCACCTGCGGGGTATGCTTTCCCAGGCAGCCTTTGAGGCGGGACACTTCGGTCACTTCCACGATCTCGTCCATGCCGCCCAGTCCTTCCTTCCAGCGGGCGATACGATCGGTCGATGCACTGGCAATGATCAGCATAGAAGGCCTCCTCCGACGGGATGTCGCGCCTTGGCGCGTGGTTGAACACGGGTCATGGACGCGCCATGCGTAGTGGTTAGTCGCATGGTATGTTCGAGGTCCCGTTACCGGAATACCCGCCCCGCCTTATCTTCACCTACCGGTTGACCGGTAGAAAATCATGGGGAAGCCCCCGTAAGCCGATGGGGGAAAAGCCGAAATGGCGGTCGGAAAAGGCGGCCGACTTTTTGCCTTGAAACGCTGTCTATTGGTACATTTGGGGCTGCCTCGCCTCAGCCGATTCCGAACCATGGCAACCCTCGACGATGACGACCTGGCGGCCTTCCATGCCGCCGTGGCGGACGCCAGACCGCTGCCACCTTCCAACCGCGTCCACCTGGGCGGCCCGACGCCGCCGCCCCGGGCACTCCAGCGCCGCGCCGACGAGCAGGCGGTGATGCACGAAGCCTTACACGCCCCCATCGGCCTACAGGACCGCCTGGAAGGGGGCGACGAACCCAATTACCTGCGCCCGGGGCTGGCCGTCAGCGTCCTCAAGGACCTGCGGCGGGGCCGCTGGGTGGTGCAGGACCATATCGACCTGCACGGTATGAACCGGGACGAGGCCCGCACCCAATTGGCCATCTTCCTGCACGAATGTCTGAACCACGGCGTGCGCTGCGTGCGCATCGTGCACGGCAAGGGCCTGCGCTCCCCGGGAAAGATGTCGGTGTTGCGCCAGTTGGTGCGGGGCTGGCTGGCCCAGCGGAACGAGGTGCTGGCCTATTGCCAGGCCCGTCCCCAGGACGGGGGCGAAGGCGCCCTCTGGGTACTGTTGCGCGGAAAAAAGTAGGAATAAAAAAGGCGGCCCAGAGGCCGCCTCTTTATATGATGAGTCGGCCTTTCGCTTAGATGGCCGCTTCGTCGGTCTCGCCGGTGCGGATGCGGACCACCTGCTCCACGGAGGTGACAAAAATCTTGCCGTCGCCGATCTTGCCGGTGCGAGCGGCCTTGATGATGGCCTCGATGGCGGCATCGACGCGCTCGGTGGGGACGACGATCTCGATCTTGATCTTGGGCAGGAAATCCACCACGTACTCGGCGCCCCGATAAAGCTCGGTGTGGCCCTTCTGGCGGCCGAAGCCCTTGACCTCGGTGACGGTCAGGCCGGTGATGCCGATTTCGGACAGGGCCTCGCGGACTTCGTCCAGCTTGAACGGCTTGATGATGGCTTCGATCTTCTTCATTTGGTCTAACTCCTGTTCTCGGATTCTTAGAATTCGTCCCGATAGCGGTTGGTAATAGGATAACGCCAATCCTTGCCGAAGCCACGCTGGGTGATGCGGATTCCCACCGGCGCCTGGCGGCGCTTGTATTCGGCGATGCGCAGCAGCCTCACCACCTTCTTGACCGCCTCCTCGGGCAGACCGTCAGCAATCATCTGCCGGGGACTGCAGTCGTCTTCCATGTAACCCTTGACGATGGCGTCCAGGATCTCATAGGGCGGCAGGGAGTCCTGGTCGGTCTGGTCCGGCTTCAGCTCGGCGGAGGGAGGACGGACGATGATGTTCTCCGGTATCACCGGGGACAGGCTGTTCCGGTAATTGGACAGGCGATACACCAGGGTCTTGTAGACGTCCTTGATGACGGCAAAGCCGCCGGCCATGTCGCCATAGAGGGTGCAGTAGCCCACGGCCATCTCGGACTTGTTGCCGGTGGTAAGCACCAGGGCGCCGGTCTTGTTGGACAGGGCCATGAGGATCATGCCCCGGATGCGGGCCTGGAGATTCTCCTCGGTGGTGTCGGCGGGAAGCCCGGCGAACTGGGGCTCCAGCATGGCCGCAAAGGTCTTCATGGCCGGTTCGATGGGGATCTCGTCGTAGCGCACCCCCAGGGTCTCGATCATGGCCCGGGAGTCGTCCAGGCTCATCCGGGCGGTGTAGGGGGACGGCATCATCACCGCCCGCACCTTGTCGGCCCCCAGGGCATCCACCGCCACCGCCAGGGTCAGGGCGGAATCGATGCCGCCGGAGAGGCCGATGATGGCGCCGGGAAAACCGTTCTTGCCCAGATAGTCCCGGACCCCGAGAACCAGGGCGCTGTAGGCTTCCGCCTCCGGGGTCAGCACCGTCGCCATGTCCTCGGACTTGAGCTTGCCGGCCTCGTAATCCACCACCCCGAGGGCTTCCTCGAACTGGGGCAGGCGCATGCAGACCTCGCCTTGGGCATTGAGGGCAAAGGAGCCGCCATCGAAGACCAGCTCGTCCTGGCCGCCCACCAGGTTGGCGTAGACGGCCGCCATGCCGGTGGCCGCGACCCGCTCCCCGAGGACCCGGGTGCGCAGTTCCTGCTTTTCCAGGTGGCAAGGGGAGGCGTTCAGTACCAGCAACAGCTCGGCGCCGGCCCGGGCGGCCATGTCCGCCGCGCCGGTATCCCAGATATCGGCGCAGATGTTGATGCCGCAGGAGACGCCGTTGATTTCGAGGACGCAGGCGGTATCGCCGGCGTCGAAATAGCGTTCCTCGTCGAAGACTTCGTAATTGGGCAGGCGGAACTTGCGGTAGGTGGCCAGTCGCTCACCATCCCGCAGCACCGTGGCCGCATTGTGGCAGCGGCCGCTGGTGGCTTCCGGATGGCCCACCACCAGGGTGATGCCGCTGACCCGGGCCGCCAGCTCGTCCAGGGCCTGGTCGCAGGCCCGGTAGAAATCCTGCCGGAGCAGGAGGTCCTCCGGAGGATAGCCGCACAGGGCCAGCTCCGGAGTCAGCAACAGGTCGGCGCCGCGCGCCGTGGCGCGCGCGGCCCACTCGACCAGGCGGTCAACGTTGCCT
Organism: Actinomycetota bacterium; assembly: GCA_050259815.1. GTDB lineage: Bacteria > Pseudomonadota > Gammaproteobacteria > Burkholderiales > Rhodocyclaceae > JAGTRP01. The sequence goes on from JBLNBI010000209.1 coordinate 7,627, forward strand.
TTCAGATCGCCGACGACGGCGTTGAACTGGGCGACAGCGATCCGTAAGGCCATGGTTCCCTACCTTAGAAAGCCGGCTTTTCCCCGGCTTCGTTGTAGCGCTGGACGCCTTCCATGATTTCCTTCTTGGCTTCTTCGCCACCGAACCAGCCTTTGACCTTCACGAACTTGCCCGGTTCGAGATCCTTGTAGTGCTCGAAGAAGTGGGAGATCTGGTCCAGCATGATCTGGGGCAGGTCGCGGGGGGACTCGACGTTGCGGTACATGGGGGTCAGCTTGTCCACCGGCACGGCCAGCAGCTTGGCGTCTTCGCCGGCTTCGTCGGTCATGGCCAGCATGCCGATCGGGCGGCAGCGCACCACCACGCCGGGGGGCAGGGCGAACTGGGTCACCACCAGCACGTCCACCGGGTCGCCGTCGCCGGCGATGGTGTGGGGAATGTAGCCGTAGTTGCAGGGGTAGTGCATGGCGGTGGACATGAAGCGGTCAACGAAGATGGCGCCGCTTTCCTTATCGACCTCGTACTTGACCGGGTCGGCATGCATCGGGATCTCGATGACGACGTTGAAATCGTTGGGGAGGGACTTGCCGGAAGGAACGTTGTTAAGTGCCATTTCGATCTCTAGTAGTGGTATGCAAAACCGCCATTATACCGTGAAGCCCCCTGCTCTATGACCGCTGATTTCGCCGGAAATCTGTGCGCAATCCGGGACTTTGCGTCTTAGCGACGGTTTTTCGACAGAAATCATTCCGGACTGTTGACGCCATTCCGGCAACATCTCTACAATGCGAATCATTCGCATTTACATTCATCCAACCATGGCTACCCACGACAAACCTGCAGCAGCCGTGCCATCCCCCACCGCCATAGGAGCGCAGCCGCGGCGGATCGACAGCGCCGAACTGATGGCGGGCGGCAATCTGCTGGAAATCGACCACGGGGGCCAGATCTACCTGTTGCGGGTCACCCGGGAAAACAAGCTGATCCTGACCAAGTGACCCACCCCGCTTTCTCTCTCGTTCCCTCTCAAGCCAGCCAGCCCCCGGGTCAGCCAGCCAGAATCCTTTTTGGAGCCCGCCCATGATCACCCTCAAGAAACTGGCTTCGGCCCTGGCCCTCTCTGCCGCCCTGGCTACGCCCGCCCTCGCCATCGAGTATCCCATCGGCGTGCCCCAGCACCGGGCCGGGATGGAAGTCGCCGCCGTCTATCTCCAGGCCGTCGAGATGGAGCCGGAAGGCATGATGCGCAAGGTTTCCGAGTCGGACATCCACATCGAAGCCGACATCCACGCCCTGGCCAACAACCCCAACGGCTTCGAGGAAGGCGCCTGGGTGCCCTACCTGGTGGTGAAGTACGAGGTCTCCAAAGTAGGCTCCGACTACAAGGTGGCGGGAGAATTCATGCCCATGGTGGCCAACGACGGCCCCCACTACGGCGACAATATCAAGCTCGCCGGACCCGGCAAGTACAAGGTGAAATACACCATCCTGCCGCCCTCCGAGAACAAGCACGCCCACTTCGGCCGCCATACCGACCGGGCCACCGGCGTCCGCCCCTGGTTCAAGCCCTTCGACGTGGAATACGAATTCACCTACGTCGGCATCGGCAAAAAAGGCGGCTACTGACCATGCGCCTCTCCACCCTTGCCGCTGCCCTCGTGGCGGCGGGCCTGACCGCGCCCGCCTTCGCCGCACCCACCGCCGACGTGGCCGCCCTGCTGGAGAAGATGCAGGCCCGCCTGGACCAGCTGGAAGCCCGCAATACCGAGCTGGAAAAGGAAGTGAAGGCCTTGAAGGGCCATAACGAGGAAGTGGCCAAGGGCCTGGACAGCGAGCGCATGTCCCAGTACGAGCCGGAGCTGACTTCCAGGCTCAAGGCCGTGGAGCGGGACGCCCTGGACATGAAGAAGGCGGCGAAGAAGATCGACGCCCTGGACGGCGTCGTCGCCACCGCCAGCGTAACCACCGTGGCCCAGCGCCCCTGGGGCCTGCCCAAGGATGCCCAGGACGCCACCAGCCAGCTCAATTACCGGGCCGACGTGACCGTCACCCTGCCCCTCGACCCCATCGGCGACACCGAGCAGAAAATCTTCGCCCACTTCCGCATGGGCCAGGGCCTGGGCCTGAACGCCCCATTCTCCAATCTAGGCGCCTTCGGCAGCGCCCCCAACGCCGTGGCCTTCCGCGCCAGCGGCGCCAACCCGGACGATTCCGTGGCCATCCTGGGCCAGGCCTGGTACCAGGCCGCCATTCCCCTGCCCTTCGGCGGCTTCAAGCCCCGTTCCCGGGAGACCCTGGAACTGACTTTCGGCAAGATGGACATCTTCGGCTTCTTCGACCAGAACGCCGCGGCGGGCGATGAGACCCGCCAGTTCCTGAATTCCATCTTCGTCCATAACCCCATGCTGGACGCCGGCGGCCAGATCGGCGTGGACCGGAACGGCTTCCAGCCCGGCTTCGTGGCCTCCTACTACAACTACACTTACAAGCCGACCACCTGGCGCCTGTCCTTCGGCGTCTTCGGCACCGGCCAGGGGGCCAATTACCAGCGCTTCTTCTCCACGCCACTGCTCATGGCCCAGGCGGAAAGCCAGGTCAAGTGGATGGGCGGCCTCACCGGCAACTACCGCCTCTACGCCTGGCAGCAGGGCCAGGGCACCGACATCCTCTCCGGCAGCACCCAGAAGCAGGCGGGCTTCGGCATTTCCGCCGACCAACGCCTGGGGGACGGCATCACCCTGTTCAGCCGCTACGGCCACATCGCCCGGGGCAACGTGCCCTTTGACCGGGCGCTGACCGTCGGCGCCGAATTCAACGGCTCCTACTGGAACCAGGCCGCCGACGCCATCGGCGTGGCTGCCGGCTGGCTGAAGGCCAGCAAGGCCTACCGCATGCCGCTCGCCGGCACCCACGACCTGCAGGGCAACGACGACCCGGCGGTGCCCGCCACCCTGGCGGACAACCTCTACTTCACCCCGAGCGGGGCCGAGCAGGTGGCCGAAATCTATTACCGCCACCGGATCAGCAAGCAGTTCGAGCTGACCCCGGACTTCCAGCTCGTCCGCCGCCTGGGCGCCGACGCGGCCATGCAGAACGTCCGCATCTTCGGCCTGCGCGCCCAACTGGCCTTCTGACAAGGAGAAACCCGATGTTCCAGCACTTCATGAATCTGCCCGTCTTTCTGCGCAGCGGCCCCTGGTTCTCGGTGGCGGCCGCGGGGGTGGTGATGGCTCTCTCCCTCTTCGCCGGCTCCCCGGCCCAGGCCGATGAGCTGCCGACCTTCCAGCTGGTCATCAAGGGCGGACGCCTCTTCCCGGAAACCATCGAGGTCCCGGCCAACACCAAGTTCCGGCTCACCATCAAGAACGAAGGCCCCGGCGCCGCCGAGTTCGAGAGCCTGGAGCTGAAGAAGGAAAAGGTCCTGGCCGCCGGCGTCACCAGCAACCTGGTCTTCTATCCGCTGCAGCCCGGCACCTACAAATTCTTCGACGAATTCCACGCCGACACGGCCCAGGGCCGCATCGTCGCCAAGTAAAGATCATGGTCGAACAGGTCATCAAGTTCCCACCGCCCTCCCCAGGCCGGCTAGCCCGCCTGGGGCTTTTCCTGCGCCGCCATCGGCGATCCGTGCTGGCCGTCCAATGGGCGGTCGTTGTCGTTTACGCGGTGCTGGTGGTCGTTCCTGCGATCATGCCCATCCCGCCGGAGAGCGCCCATATCTGGGACAACCTGCGGCTCTTCGCCCAGTTCTGTTTCTGGGGCATCTGGTGGCCGGGGGTGATGATCGCTACCGTCACCCTGGGGCGGGTGTGGTGCGGCCTGTTCTGCCCGGAAGGGGCCATGTCCGAATTCGCCAGCCGCTTCGGCCGGGGCAAGCCCGTGCCCCGTTGGCTAAAGTGGCCGGGCTGGCCCTTCGTGGCCTTCGTCTGCACCACGGTCTATGGCCAGCTGGTGAGCGTTTATGAATACCCCGAGGCGGCCCTCCTGGTGCTGGGCGGTTCCACCGTGGCCGCCGTGGTCATGGGACTCCTCTACGGCCGTGACCGGCGCATCTGGTGCCGCTACCTGTGCCCGGCCTCCGGCGTCTTCGCCATCCTGGCCAAGATCGCGCCGCTGCATTACCGGGTGGACCGGGATGCCTGGAACCAGACGACCACCTTCGAGGAGCGGGTCAATTGCGCGCCCCTGGTGGATATCCGGCGCATGCAGAGCGCCTCGGAATGCCACGCCTGCGGCCGCTGCGCCGGACAGCGGGGGGCCGTAGAACTGTCGCTCCGCTCCCCCGTCGCCGAGGTCCTGGACGAGGAAGCCCAGGCCCGCACGCCGGACGCCATGACGCTACTCTTCGGCGTCCTGGGCGTTGCCACCGCCGCCTTCCAATGGACCCTGAGCCCCTGGTTCCTCCACATCAAGCTCAGGCTGGCCGACTGGCTGGTGGAAAACGACCACTTCGCCCTGCTCGACAACGACGCCCCCTGGTGGCTCCTCACCCACCACCCGGAAATCGGCGATGCCTTCACCTGGCTGGACGGCGCCCTGGTGCTGGCCTACCTGCTGGTGGGGGGGGGGCTCCTGGGCGCCGCCCTGTGGATGGGCCCCGCCCTGGCGGCCCGCAGCCTGAAGGCGGCGAAGCTGCCCTGGCAGCGGCTGACCCTGGCGCTCACCCCGCTTGCCGCGGCCAGCGTCATCCTGGGGCTATCCATGCTCACCATCAGCCACCTGAAGGCGGAGCACCTGTGGCTGGGCTGGGTACCGGCCTTCCGCATCGGGCTGCTTTCCCTCGGCTGCCTGGGGAGCCTGTGGCTGGCTTTCCGCCTGGTGCGCCAATCCGGCGCCGGCCTGGTCCGGGGAGCCCTGGCGCTCCTCGCCCTGGCCTGGCCGGTCGCCCTCATGGCCGCTAACTGGATCACCGTATTCTTTATCTGGTGAATCCAACTACAATGGACTGGTCGAGCAGCATCCACCATCCCCTACGGAGAATTCCATGCAAGGCGATCCGAGCATCCTGCAGCGACTGAACAGCCTCCTGGCCGGCGAACTGACGGCCATCGACCAGTACTTCCTCCACGCCGAGATGTACCGGAACTTCGGCCTCCAACGGCTCTTCGAGCGCATCAACCACGAGGTGGAGGACGAGCGGGAACACGCCCGGGCCCTGATTGCCCGCATCCTGTTCCTGGAGGGCAAGCCCGACCTCTCTACCCGCGCACCGCTGCAAATCGGCACCGACGTGTCCTCCATGCTCAAGAACGACCTGGCGGTGGAAATTTCCGTGGTCCAGGAACTGCGGGAAGCCATCGCCGCCTGCGAGCAGGTGCGGGACTACGTCACCCGGGAGATGCTGGAGAAACTCCTGGACGATACCGAGGAGGACCACGCCCACTGGCTGGAGCAGCAGCTCTGGCTCATCGGCCAGATCGGCCTGCCCAACTACCTCCAGTCCCAGATGGGATCGGGCTCGCCCTCCTGATCCCGGCCGGGCGTCAGCCCATCACCTCCGGGTCCGGCTCGCCGTTGCGGGTCATGATGGGCGCGGATTCCGCCATCGGCCGAGCCGAACCGGGAGACCATGGCTCCGCCGTCGCCCCGGAGGAGGCGCCGTGGTACCCGCCCCCCATGGCCGAACTTGTCCCGTAGCTCGCCGCCTCGGATTCGGCCGCCACGTGGTCGAGAATCCGGTGGATTTCCGCCACCGCTTCCTGGCCTTTTTCCAGGCAGACAAGGCCGCCCTGGATGGCGCTGCTCAGCAGGGGCCGCACGCCCCGCGCCGCTACCGGCAGCAGAGCCGGCAGAAGGGAAAGGACACCGGCCCCCAGGGCCATGGTGGTGAGGCTGCCCTTCTTGATGTCGTCGATCATGGACATGGAGAAATCTCCATCAGCAATTAAGATGAAAAGGCCGAACAATCCTCAAGGGTAATCCCCCACCTTCTGTATGCAAGTAGTGCAACAGGGTAAAGAGACGGCCACGGATCAACCCGGCATGAGGAGCGACAACCGCCGCCGGGAATTCGTTCGCCTGCGGGCCATGGCAACCGGCCTGCTGGTCGCCATGGCGATCCTCTTCCTCGCCGCCGGCCGCTTCCAGGAACACCTTCCGTGGCTCGGCTACCTGCGGGCCTTCGCCGAAGCGGCCATGGTCGGCGCCCTGGCCGACTGGTTCGCCGTCACCGCCCTCTTCCGCCGACCCCTGGGGCTGCCCATTCCCCACACGGCCGTCATCCCGAAGAACAAGGACCGCATCGGCGAAAGCCTGGGGAAGTTCGTTGAGGAGCACTTCCTGCCGCCGGACGTGGTGCGCGCCCGGCTGGCCGAAGTGGATTTCGGCGAGATGGCCGGCCGCTGGCTGTCCGATCCGGACCACGCCGCCAGCCTTGCCGGCCAGATCACCCGTTTGCTGCCCGGCCTCCTCCATTCCCTGGACGACGACCAGGTACGGACTTTTATCCGGGAAAAGCTCCTGCAACGGCTCGATGCCGTCGAACTGGCGCCCCTCTCAGCGGACATCCTAGACGTGCTGACCGCCGACAACCGCCATCAGCATCTCCTGGATGCCGCGCTGGTTCATATCAATGGCCTCATCGCCGAGAAGGAGCCCTACATCCGCCAGAAGGTCCGGGATAGCACCGGCTGGCTATGGAAAAAGCTCTCGGTGGACAGGAAGGCCTTCGACGGCATCATGGGCGCCGTGGAGGACTTGATGCAGGAAGTGGGCGAAGACGCCGGCCATGAGCTGCGGCAGCGTTTCGACCACGCCCTCCGGGAATTCACCGGCAAGCTGCGGGAGTCGCCGGAGTACCGGGAGCGGGCCGAAGCCCTGAAGCGGGAAATTCTTGAAAGCCCGAATTTCCAGGCGAGCCTGGAAGGCGTCTGGGACGATTTGCGCCTGCGCCTGCTGGCGGACGCCGAAGCGCCGGACTCGGAAATCCGCCGGCACATCCGGACCGGAGTAGAGAAGCTGGGCGCCGCCCTTCTCGCCGATCCGAGCCTGCGGGAGAGCCTGAATCCCTGGCTGCGGGACACCGTCGCCGGCCTGGTGGAATCCCGCCGGGAGGAAATGGCCCGCCTCATCCCCGACACGGTCCGCACCTGGGATGCGGACACCATGAGCGAGCGCCTGGAACTGCAGGTCGGCAAGGACCTCCAGTTCATCCGCATCAACGGCACTCTGGTGGGGGGCCTGGTGGGACTGGCGATCTACTCGGTTTCGAAATGGCTCAGCTGAGGCTCTCGTGCCCGCTGCCGTCCTTGCCCTGGCTGCCCAGGAGGAGGCCGTCGGAATCGGCCGCCAGGGCGTCGAAGAAGGCCTGGACGGATTTGGGATCGCCGGAGGCGGCGAAGGTGGTGTGGCCGCACTGGCAATTGCCCATCCAGATGGCCTCGATGCCGCGCAGTCCCCGAGTGCTGACCGGGTGGATGTCGGTCACGTCCGCATTGCAGCTATTGCACACCAGCTTTTCCGGGCGGTTGGCTTCGATCTTGGCCCGGGCCTGGGCGATGCGCTGTTCCT
>JBLNBI010000210.1:0-2818 GCA_050259815.1 Actinomycetota bacterium
AGCAGATGGCGGCGGATGGAGGTCATGGCAGCTTGGGGACCAGGTAGCCGACGCCCCTGATATTGCGAATCCAGTCCGTGCCGATCTTGCGGCGCAGGGAATGGATGTGGACCTCCACCGCATTGCTTTCCACTTCCTCATCCCAACCGTAAAGGCGCTCTTCCAGTTGCGGGCGGGAAAGGGGAACGCCGGGCTGGGCCATGAGGGCGTGGAGGAGGGCGAATTCCCGGCTGGACAGCTTGACCGGGTTGCCGTCCAGGCGGAACTCGTGGGTGGCGGGATCGAGCCATAGGGGGCCGTGCTCGATGACCGGCGATGCCCGTCCCGCAAGGCGCCGCTGGAGGGCCCGGATGCGGGCGGAAACCTCGTCCAGGTCGAAGGGCTTCACCAGGTAATCGTCAGCCCCCGTATCCAGGCCCTTCACCCGGTCCGCCACGGCATCCCGGGCGGTGATGACCAGCACCGGTACCGCATTGCCCCGCTTGCGTAGGTCGGCCAGGATGTCCAGCCCGGCCTTGCGGGGCAGGCCCAGGTCCAGGAGCACCAGCTCGTAGACGCCGTTGGCCAGGGCCAGCTCCGCGGCGGCGCCGTCCCGCACCCAATCCACGGTATGGCCTTCCTGGCGCAGGCCGCTCTGGAGGCTGGCGCCGATCATGGGATCGTCTTCGACGAGGAGGATTCGCATGCTAGGTCGGTAAGATAACCAGCTCTTAACTTTACTTCATCCTGAGCGGGTTCATGCCTGGCGTGGCGCAAGCCTGCTAATCTTCGGAATAACTCCGCAATTTCCTCCACAAGGAGACGCGGTCGATGCCCAGGAGCTGCGCCGCTAGGGCGCGATTGCCCTTCGTATGTTCAAGGGCCCGCATCACGTGCTGCCGCTCCATTGCCGACAGGGGCAATATGGCAGAGGCAGAAGGGTCGGCATTCGGGCCCGGCTTGGCCTGCCTCACCCCTGCGGGAAGCAGGTCAGCCGAGATTACGCTGCCTTCCGCGAGGGCGACCGCCCGTTCCATGATGTTTTCCAGCTCACGGATGTTCCCCGGGTAACCGTAGGCGAGCAGGCAGTCGAAGGCATCGGGTTGGATTTCCGAAACACGTTTTCCCATCCGGTGAGCGGCCTTTGAGAGGAAGTGGCTAGCCAATACCGGAATGTCGCCCCGCCGACTGCGCAAGGGTGGTAGGTGCAGTGCCACCACGTTCAGGCGGAAGTAAAGATCCTGACGCAGGCGGCCATCGGTGACCGATTTTTCCGGATCCCGGTTGGTCGCGGCGATGACGCGTATGTCGGCCTTGATGGTTCGCGTCCCCCCGACGCGGAAGAATTCCCGCTCCTGCAGGAGCCGAAGCAGCTTCACCTGCATCGCCAAGGACATCTCGGTGATCTCGTCCAGGAACAGGGTGCCTCCTTCTGCCGCCTCCAGCAGCCCGCCCTTGGCGGCGACCGCACCGGTGAACGCGCCTCGCTCGTGCCCGAACAGCTCGCTGGCGAGAAGTTCCTCCGTGAGCGCACCGCAGTTCAAAGCGATGAATGGCGCGGCGGCGCGCCGGCTGTTGTCGTGAAGGTGGCGAGCCATGACTTCCTTGCCGGTTCCCGTCTCACCGTGGATGAGGACATTGCAGTCGGTCGGCGCGACGCGGGTCGCTGTCACCAGCAGATCTTCCATGAGGGGAGAATTGGTGATGATGCGGCTTTTTCCGGTAGCCAGCGACAAGGCGGTCTTCAGCGCTGCGTTTTCACGCCGCAACGCGGCCTTTTCCAAGGCCTCCTTGACGACCTTGCGGACCTCGGGAAAACGGTAGGGCTTTTCGATGTAGTAAAACGCCCCAGCCCGCATGGCATCGACTGCCGAGCCAGTACTGGCATGGGCCGTGATGACGATTACTTCGGTCCCGGGCCACCGTACCTTGATTAGATTGAGGAGGGCCATGCCGTCCATGCCCGGCATGCGAAGATCGGTCAGTACCACCGCGTAATCCTTCTGGGCCAGCATCGCCTCGGCTTCACGCCCATCGCCGGCGCTATCAGCATCCAGACCCTCCTTGCGGAGGACGTGCATCAGGTTCTGGCGAGCGATTTCCTCGTCATCGACTATCAGGATTTGTCGGTCGTTCATGGTTCTTGAGCCTCGACGGCCAGGTCGGGAATGTGAATCCAGAAGCGCGCTCCGCCGGCCGAACCCGAATCGGCGGCAATGGTGCCGCCGTGTTGGGTCACGATTTCATGGACGACGGCAAGGCCGAGTCCCATGCCTTTTCCGACCGGTTTGGTCGTGAAGAAGGGGTCAAAGACGCGGTTCAGGCAGTCGGGGGAAATCCCATGTCCGTCGTCTTCGATTTCCAGCGTGGCCCCCCGTCCTTCCGGCAGCTCCTCGCGCCATGCACGGACATGGATTTTCCCTTGTCCTCCGGTCGCCTCCACCGCGTTTTTCAGGATATTGACCAACACCTGCTGGAAACGCATCCGATCAACATCCATGTGGATATTGTTGTCGATATCGAGGCGGACTGCCACGGTGTCGGGGATTTGATTCCGGGCGTGGTTTATCGCCTCGTCCACCAGGCTGCGGATGTTCTCGGGGCGGCGCATCAGGTCGCGGTTTCGCGAAAAATCCAGCAGATCGGAAACAATCCTCTGGGCACGCAGAACCTGATGGTCGATTTGCCCCAGGAGCTGACGGGCCTGGGCGTCCGGCAACTCGCCCCATTCTTCCTGGAGAATCTGGCACGACGATGAAATGTTGGACAAGGGATTGTTCAACTCGTGGGCGACCCCCGAAAGCATGGTTCCCAAGGCCATCAGACGGGATGATCGGGC
>JBLNBI010000211.1:0-8631 GCA_050259815.1 Actinomycetota bacterium
TGGGCATCGGCCGTGACGCTTCCGAGCTGCTGCGCAAGGTGAAGGCCGCCCAGTACGTGGCCTCCCACCCGGGCGAAGTCTGCCCCGCCAAGTGGAAGGAAGGCGACGCCACCCTGGCTCCTTCCCTGGACCTGGTCGGCAAGATCTAAGCCGCAAGGATTCCGGCCGCCCCGACGCATCCCGGGCGGCCCGGATTTCAGCGCAAAGGGGATAGCCCCTTTGCAGTGAAATTCAACGAAGAAGGAAGACAACCATGCTCGACGCCAACATCAAGGCCCAGTTGAAGGCCTACCTCGAAAGGCTGCAACGCCCCATCGAACTCGTCGCCTCCCTGGACGACAGCGCCAAGGGTGAGGAAATGCTTGGTCTCCTGCGGGACATCGCCGAGTGCTCCGACAAGGTCGCCGTGCGCCACGACGGCACCAACCCCCTGCGCCCCTCCTTCGCCGTCGGCCTGCCCGGCGAGACGCCCCGCATCAGCTTCGCGGGCATCCCCATGGGCCACGAATTCACCTCCCTGGTTCTGGCGCTCCTCCAGGTGGGCGGCCATCCGCCCAAGGTGGAGCCGGAAGTCATCGAGCAGATCAAGGCCATCCCCGGCAGCTTCCGCTTCGAGACCTTCATCTCCCTCTCCTGCCACAACTGCCCGGACGTGGTGCAGGCCCTCAACCTGATGGCGGTGCTCAACCCCGGCATCAGCCACGTCATGATCGACGGCGCCCTCTTCCAGGACGAGGTGAACAGCCGCCAGATCATGGCCGTGCCCACCGTCTTCATGAACGGCCACGAATTCGGCCAGGGCCGCATGGGCATCGAGGAAATCATCGCCAAGCTGGACACCGGCGCCGCCGCCCGGGACGCCGAAAAGCTCAACGCCAAGGCTCCCTTCGACGTGCTGGTAGTGGGCGGCGGCCCGGCCGGCGCTTCCGCCGCCATCTACGCCGCCCGCAAGGGCATCCGCACCGGCGTGGTGGCCGAGCGCTTCGGCGGCCAGGTGCTGGACACCCTCGCCATCGAGAATCTCGTCTCGGTCAAGGAGACCGACGGCCCCCGGCTGGCCGTGGCCCTGGAGCAGCACGTCAAGGAATACGAGGTGGATATCATGAACCTCCAGAAGGCCGCCCGGATCATCCCCGGCGACCTGATCGAGGTCCAGCTGGAGAATGGGGCTGTTCTGAAGAGCCGCACCGTCATCCTCTCCACCGGCGCCCGCTGGCGGGAAATGAACGTCCCCGGCGAGCGGGAATACCGGGGCAAGGGCGTGGCCTACTGCCCCCACTGCGATGGGCCGCTGTTCAAGGGCAAGCGGGTGGCGGTGGTGGGCGGCGGCAACTCCGGCGTGGAGGCGGCCATCGACTTGGCGGGCATCGTGGCCCATGTGACGCTCCTGGAATTCGCCGACAAGCTGCGGGCCGACGCGGTGCTCCAGAAGAAGCTCTACAGCCTGCCCAACGTGACGGTCATCGTGAATGCCCAGACTACCGAGGTGGCCGGCGACGGCGCCAAGGTGAACGGCCTGGTCTACAGAGACCGCGTGACCGAGGAGTTGAAGCGCATCGACCTGGAAGGCATCTTCGTCCAGATCGGCCTGTTGCCCAACACCGACTGGCTGAAGGGCACGGTGGAGTTGTCCAAGTTCGGCGAAATCCAGATCGATGCCCGGGGCCAGACCTCGGTGCCCGGGGTGTTCGCCGCCGGCGACTGCACCACGGTGCCCTACAAGCAGATCGTCATCGCCATGGGCGCCGGGGCGACGGCGTCGCTGTCGGCCTTCGACCACCTGATCCGGACGACGGCCCCGGCCTAACCATCGCTAGCGGATTTCGGCTCAGAGCATCGAGCCGAGGTCCAGCCTTCCCGAGGTCACCGGCGGACACCAGTAGTAGCCGCCGGTGACCGGCCGGGAGAAGCGGAAGAGGGCGTCGGCGATGCCGTCCTCCAGGCCCAGCATGCGGGTCATGACCTGTTCGTAGGCATCCAGGGAACGGCCGTAGGCCACGAATTCCAGTCCCTGGCCCTGGCTGCCCGCCCAGGGCATGGAGCGGCGCACCATGAAGGCCTCCGGATCGAAGCTCTCCTGGGCGCTGCGCTTCACGTGGGCGTATTCCGGCGCGTCCTCGATTTCCTCGTTGTCCTCCCGGCGCCGGCCGATCATGGCGTCCTGCTCGTCCCGGGAATGGGCGTTGAAGCCGGCCAGATCGTGGTTCCAGCGCTGGACCGCCACGAAGCTGGACTGGGCCAGCCAGCCGTCCCCCGGCACCAGGGCCACGGCGGGGCTTTCTTCCGGCCCGGGGTTCTCGGTGCCGTCCTCGTAGCCGGTCAGGTCGCGGCCGTCCCGATACTTGAAGGTGTCCTGGCGATCCGCCACCTCGAAACCCTCCGCCAGCCATTCCGCCACCAGCGTGGCCCGGTCGAAGACCGTGCTGCGGTCATCCGCCCCCAGGAAGACCCACAGGGCCTGCTGGGTGGACGGCACCGACTGGCCGGGGCCGGAGAGGGCAGGGAAGGTGCGCAAACCGGGAATTTCCGCGCCCAGGCGGCGGACCAGGGGCTCGCCCAGTCCGACCACGCCCCAGGCGGGGTCGAATTCCTTTTGCAGGCGCTGGAGGGCAGCGGCGGGATTGGCTTCCGGCTTCAGCCGGAAAACGATGGAGCAGCCGAAAGCGGCAAGGGGGGCCAAGATGCCCGGTTGGTGGTGTTTGGAAGACATGGACGATCCTCGGCAACGAACTGTTTGGAATTATCCATGACTTGCCGTCCCAGCCCAACGGCAAGGACGGGAGGCCGGAACCCCAAGGGCCCCGGCCGGTGCTGCAATTACTTCTGGGACAGGACCCAGGCGACCAGCTTGGCGGCTTCGTCGTCGGTCACGTTGTTCGGGGGCATGGGAATCTCGCCCCAGACGCCCTTGCCGCCGGCCTTGACCTTGGCAGCCAGCTTGGCGGCGGCGCCGGCGTCGCCGGCGTACTTGGCAGCGACATCCTTGTAGGCGGGGCCGACCAGCTTGTTGGCGACGGCATGGCAGCTCATGCAGTTCTTGGCCTTGGCCAGGGCTTCATCGGCGGTCGCCTGGCCGGCGGCCAGCAGCATGACGGATGCCATCGCGGCAACGGTAACAAACTTCATAACAAACTCCCTGTTTTTTTGGGTTGAGGAAAAATCCAGGGAGAGGGGACAGCAAGGAGCGGGCCAAGGGAGGATTACCAGCCATTCCGGGAAGGAAGCCGATGTTTCGTCCTGATTTGGGAAAGCGAGGGAATAGCTGATTCCGAAAATCGCAGCCCACGCCCCCGGCCACCTGCCCGTTGGTGGCACGGAGATTGCGAAGCATGGAGTGCAATCGGTTCTGTTCCCGATTTCACCTCTCTTCAACCGCCAGCAATGGCGGTTTTTCTTTTTTACGGGAATTGGGTCCGAGAATTTCCCGGATTCAGAAAGCCTTCTCCGAACCCGGCCTTCAGAACAGTTCGATGCGCTTGCCGCCCTCGCCGGCGGGCTTCTTGAGCAGGGATTCGGCGTAGGCCTGTTCTTCCCGGGCGAGATTCTGGGCGTTGACCATGCTGGTGGCCATGCGCTTGCACAACACTTCCCCGTTGGAGGGCAGCAGCAGGACCTTGCGGGACCAGGGGCCGAGGAAATCGGAGGCGATCAGGGGAATCCCCTCCCGGGTCAGCCATTCCCGGATGAAATCCACATTGCGCTGCCCCACCGAGCGGGTGGGGCACTGGTTGGTGTTGATCACCGCACCGCCGCCGAAGGCCTTGGCCTTGATGCGGTGACGGGCCGCTCCCTGGTTGAGCATGGCGTTGAGCAGGGCTTCCATGCAGGCGTCGCCGGCCAGGAGTACGTCCTCGTCGGCATAGAGGCCCCGGTTCAGCTGGGGCAGCATGAAATGGTTCATGCCCCCCAGGGGCAGGGCGGCGTCGAAGAGGCAGACGGCGATGCAGGAGCCCAGCAGGGTGGAGATGGGTCGACAGCTCTCGACCGCCCATTCGCCGGGAAAGATGGCACGGGAAAGGCGCTCGATTTCCCGAGGTGGAAGCGTCGCATAATCAACCATTAGCCCCATATTATGGGCCATGTCGTGTTCATCGACGACGGCTCCGGGAACGCTCCCCAAAAAAAACCCCACCGGTCGCGCAGTGGGGCAGTACCCTCGAAAGGAGGGAGAGGAGACAAGACAATGCACAAGCAGTGATCGGTTACATCCCCACAGCCCATCCCGGGTACGGCGGGGATGTCGGCAGCACTCACTGCAACGCCGACAGCCGCACTGTAGCGGCCTATGACCAGGGGATACATACGCGCCAGCACGTATGCCGTGATCCTAGAAATCAACGGCAACCCGTAACCCCGGTCAACCCGGGGCATCGGCCCAGGGATTCCTCCTCAGCCGGTAGCGGGCCAGGTCGCGGCGGTCCAGGCGGGTTCCCGGCAGGTAGAGGCGCGAGGGCGGGCCCCGGACCGTCCCGCCGGGGCCGTAGGCCTCCAGGACGCCCCGAACGTAGGCCCGGGTTTCCGGATAGGGTGGAATGCGGTTGCCGTGGCGTAGCACGGCCCCTTCCCCGGCGTTGTAGGCGGCCAGGGCCAGGGAAAGGTCGTCGAAGAGGTCCAGCAGATAGCTGAGATAGGCGGTGCCCGCCCGCAGGTTGCCGTCGGGATCGGCCAGGTCGCTGATGCCGAAACGCCGGCCGGTGTCCGGCATCACCTGCATGAGCCCCACCGCCCCCTTGGGGGACACCGCCCGGGGCTGGTAGGCCGACTCGGCCCGGACCACCGCATCCACCAGGGCCGGGTCCAGCCCCCGGGCCCGGGCATGGCGCTCCACCAGGGCGGAGAGGCGGGGGTCGCCGCCTTTCCGTGGCCCACCCGATTCTCCCGGCAGCCGTAGCCGGTAGTCGGCGGGATTCACCGTCAGCCGGTAAGCGCTGTCCCGGCCAACCGCCCAGGCGGGCAAGGCCGCCAGCATCCCCAGGACGACCCACAGCTCAATAGGCGCCCGCATCCTTGAACACCAGGATGATGGTCCGGGCGATGATGTAGAGGTCCAGGCGCAGGGACCAGTGGCGCAGGTACTCCAGATCCAGGTCGATGCGGGCCTGCATCTTGTCCAGGGTCTCGGTCTCGCCCCGGCAGCCGTTCACCTGGGCCCAGCCGGTGATGCCGGGCTTCACCTTGTGGCGCACCATGTAGCCCTTGATCAGCTTCCGGTACATCTCGTTGTGGGCCACGGCATGGGGCCGGGGGCCGACGATGCTCATGCGGCCCTGGAGGACGTTGAAGAACTGGGGCAGCTCGTCGATGGAGGTGCGGCGGATGAAGCGCCCGACGGGGGTGACCCGGGCGTCCTCCCGGGTGGCCTGGGGGACGGTGGGACCGTCCTCGCAGACGGTCATGGAGCGGAACTTGTAGACGATGATCTCCTTGCCGTCGAGGCCGTAGCGCCGCTGCTTGAAGATGGCCGGCCCCGGCGAGGACATCTTCACCAGCACCGCCACCAGGAGGAGCAGGGGAGAGATCAGCACCAGGATAAGAAAAGCCAGGACGATGTCGCTGCCCCGCTTGATGAGCCCGTTCATCCCCGAGAAGGGGGTATCGCACACCGCCACCACGGGCATGCGTCCCACCGCGTCCATGCGGGCCTGGATGAGATCGGTGACGAAGACGTCCGGGACGAAATAGATGGAGGCGGTCGTATCCCGCAGGCTGTCGAGGAGCGCCAGGATGCGCTGCTGGGAAGCCATGGGCAGGGCCAGGTAGATGACCTGGATGCCGCAGCGCTTCACGTAGTCCGCCACGTCCTCCAGCTTGCCCAGGACCGGCTCGCTGCCGGCGTTGGCCCGGGACAGCTCCCGGTCGTCGAAATAGCCCGCCACCCGCTGTCCCAGCATGGGATGGCGGGAAATCTCCTGGGACAGCTGCCGGCCCTGGTCGTTGCAGCCGACGATGATCGCCCGCCGGAAGCCCAGCCGGCTCTTCACCACCGCATTGGCCGCGGCCCGGAAGGACAGGTGCCCGGCCACCTGGGCCACCGGCGCGAGCCACGCCCAATGGACGATGAGCCGGGACGGGAAGCTGCGGATGAAGCCGGTGGCGAAACCGAAGGCCACCACCAGGGCCACCAGCCCCGCCCAGCCCAGGACCACGTCCCGCACCATTTCCCGCAGGCTGCTCTGGGACAGGCGCTTGCCGGGGAAGGTGAGGGCGAAGAGGAGCACCGCCAGGACAATGTAATAGGCCGGCTCGCCGCCATGCTCGAACCCGAGGGTGAGGACCGTCAGGGTGATGAGCACCGCCGCCGGCTCCACCAGGGATTCGGCCAGCTGGAAGAGCGCCGTGCCGGCCCGCTCCATCCCCGCGAACTGGCGGGGGGCGCCCAGGTTGCCTGCTTTTCGGGTTCCGGCTCCGGTGCTGGTCATAGCAGCCCTGTCACTCCGGGAACATCAGTTGAGGTTCGCCGGTGGCCGGCCCCTGGGGCGTTCCCCGGGGCGGCAGGGGCGGCCGCCACATCCGCCCCTCGTAGACGAACAGCCAGTCGCTGTACTTGTCGGCCTTTTCCAGCCGGGTGTCCCGGGGGGTGAAGCCGGCGATCTTGAGGGGCTTCTGTTCCGACTTGCTGTACACCCCGGCGATGCCGCCGTCGGAGGCCCGCACCAGGCCCCAGTCGGTGCCGCCGGTCATGGGGTCCCGGTAGAGCCGGCGCAGGTAGCGCTGGGTGCTGGGATAGCGGCTGTCGGACACCAGATCCTCCAGGCGGGGAGGAAAGCGCCGGATGCCGCCGGGGCCGTGCTCCACGTAGCGGCCGATGGCCTGGCGGTACTCGTTGCCGATGAACACCAGCTCCCGCTCCTTCTCCCGCTGCTGGGCCGTGCGCCAGACCTGGCCCGTGGCCCCCAGGCCGGCGCCCATCATGGCCACCAGCAGGATCACCGCCAGGTAGGTGAAGCCGCCCTGCCTCACCATGTGCCGTACTCCGTGCCGTCCTGGCCCTTGCCGGGGGCGCCGCTCTTCACGTCGTAGACGGCCCCCTGGGTGGGGTCGGCCGGCGGCACCAGCACCCAGGTGGTCTTGCTGTCGGTGATCGGGTCCTTGGGCACCGAGCGCAGGTAGCCCTTGGTCACCAGGTCCTCCAGGTTGTCCGGGTACTTGCCCCGGTCGCCGTGGTACTTGTCGATGGCGTCCCGCATGGTGGAGAGGTCGGAGCGCAGCACCGCCTCCCGGGAGCGGTCCACGCTGTTGAAGTAGCGGGGCGCCGCCAGGCTGACCAGGAGCCCGATGATGGCCATGACCACCAGCAGCTCGATGAGGGTGAAGCCCCGCCGTTTCATGGGCCGTCACCATTCCCGGTAGGGCACGCCGTTGAGGCCCACCCCGGTGGACAGGGAATAGACGTCGAACACGTCGTCCCCCTCCCGGGGATCGTCCGGCGGGCTCTTGTAGCTGCGCTTGCCCCAGGTCATTGACGGGGCCACCGACTCGTCGGTGGCCATGGGGTCCCGGGGCAGGCGGCGCAGGAAGTACATGCGGCGCTTGTCCGGGCTCTTGGGATCGACCACGCCGTTGACCAGCACGTCCAGGTTGGGCGGATAGCCGGAGGCGTCCGTCGCCTTGGGCACGCGCCCCTCGTCGGTGGCCTGCTTGTAGGCGTCGATGGCGGCGCGAATCTCCCGCAGGTTGGCCCGCAGCTCCACCTCCCGGCTGCGCTGGGCCGCCACTTCGGTCAGGGGCAGCACCATGCCCGCCAGGACGGCGATGATGGCCACGGTGACCATCAGCTCGATCAGGGAAAAACCTCGGGAAAGCCGTTTCTTCATGGTCCAAGGGCAGAGAGCGGCGCTGCCGCCGGGGGTTCCCCGCCGGTGGGCGGCGTTGTCGGAGCGGCCGGGGCAGCGGGCGGAGTGGGCGAGAAGCCCGGAGCGGGCGCGCCCGGCTCGGCGCCGGGCTGGGGCGCCGTCACCCCGGGAGCGGTGGGCGCCCCCTGGGCCGGGGCAGGGGTGACCGGGGCGGCACCGGGGAGCGGCCCGCCCACGGCCCCGCCCCCTTCCCCGCTGGCACCGATGCGGCCGATGCCCCCCTCGGTGCCCGCCGGGAATTCGGTGGCAGCGGCGGATGGCAAGGTCAGGCTGCGGACGATGCGGGGGGTGATGAGCAGCACGATTTCCGTCTTGGCGGTGTTGTCGGTGTTGCTGGAAAAGAGCCGGCCGAGGACGGGGAAGTCCCCCAGCCCCGGAATCTTGCTGGCGCTGCGCCGGTCCTCGTCCTGGATGAGACCCGCCAGCACCTGGGTCTCCCCATCCTTCAAGCGCAGCACGGTGCCGGCGGAACGGGTGCCTACCTGGTAGGCGACGGTGCCCGAGGTGCTGGTGATTTCCCGGGCGATGCTGCTCACCTCCAGGCCCACCTTCATGGTCACCTCGTCCTCCAGGCCGATATTGGGCTCCACATCCAGTTTCACCCCCACGTCCAGGTAGGTGATGGACTGGGAGACGAAGCCGGTGGCGGTGGCGGTGCTGGTGAGCACGGGCACCCGGTCGCCGATGTGGATCTTGGCCTTCTCCCGGTTCTTGACCCGGATGCGGGGATTGGCCAGCACGTTGGCCAGGGTGTCCTGGGCGTTGATGTTGAGGAGGA
>JBLNBI010000212.1:0-5862 GCA_050259815.1 Actinomycetota bacterium
TAGCCCAATGTGGTAGATTCGGGGCGGTGGCGAAAGTCACCGCCTTTTTTCATGCAAATTACCCGATGAAGATTCTGACCTGGGCCCTCCGGCTCATCATCTTCCTGTTCCTTTTTGCCTTCGCGGCCCAGAACACCGAACTGGTCAACCTGCACCTGATTGCCGGGCCGGTCTGGCAGGCGCCCCTGGTTATCGTGCTGCTGGCCTTCTTTGCCGCCGGCGTGCTCCTCGGCGTCCTCTCCCTGCTGGGAGTGATCTTCAGTCAGCGCCGGGAGATCGCCCGGCTGCGCCGTGAGTCCCAACAGCCGGCTGCGCCGGTGGTGGTCGAGCCGCCCCATCTGGCATGAGCGATCTTTTCGAATACTGGCAGTTGCTGCTTATCCCGGTCTTTTTCGGCCTGGGGTGGGCAGCGGCGCGCATCGATATCCGGCATGTGGTCCAGGAGTCCCGGGCCTTGCCCCGATCCTACTTCCAGGGCCTCAATTTCCTCCTGAATGAGGAACCGGACAAGGCCATCGACTCCTTCCTGGAGGTCGCCAAGGTCGATCCCCAGACGGTGGAACTCCACTTTGCCCTGGGTAACCTGTTCCGCCGCCGGGGCGAGACCGAACGGGCCATCCGGATGCATCAGAACCTGATCGACCGGGCCGACCTGGACGACAGCTTCCGCCTCACTGCCCTCTCCGAACTGGGCCAGGACTACCTCAAGGTGGGCCTCCTGGACCGGGCCGAGGAAATCTTCAACCGGCTCATCGGGACGTCCCTGGAGGAAGAGGCCAAGCGCAATCTCCTGGAAATCTACCAATTGGAGAAGGACTGGCAGAAGGCCATCGATATTGCCAAGGAACTGCCGGGGGCCGCGTCCCAGCGGGAGGTGGCCGAGTATTACTGCGAGCTGGCGGCGGGGGAAATCATGCGTTCCAAGCCTGATTCCGCCCGGGAATATCTCGAGACCGCCATGCAGCAGAACCGCAAATGCGTGCGGGCCAGCCTGCTCCAGGGGGATCTCCTCCTCCAGGAAGGTAATGTGGGTGCGGCGATCGAAGCCTGGCAGCGCATCGAACAGCAGGACCCGGCCTATCTTTCCCTGATCGCCCAGCGGCTCCTGGATGCCTACCGCAAGCTGGAACGCCGGGACGAGGGGATCGCACTGCTGCGGGGCTACCTGGAGCACTATCCCTCCCTGGACCTTTTGGAGGTGGTGTATCAGCTCATCCTCGAAAGCGAAGGTTCCGAATCGGCCTATCGCCTGGTGCGGGACGAGTTGCAGCGCAATCCCACCCTATTGGGCCTCGAAAAGCTGATGAGCGCCCGCCTGCCCCTCGTGGCTCCGGAAAATCGGCCGGATATCGAACTGGCCCGCACCATCGTCCAGGGCTATACCAAGCGATTGTCCCGTTATCAGTGCGATAATTGCGGGTTTAAAGCGCGCCAATTCTATTGGCGCTGCCCGGCCTGCGGCGGTTGGGAAACCTATCCGCCCCGCCGCCGGGAAGAATTCGACTTAACTTTGTAGGAAATCCATGAAAATCACTGTTGTTGGCACCGGCTACGTCGGACTGGTCAGCGGGACCTGTCTGGCCGAAGTGGGCAACGACGTCCTGTGCCTGGACGTCGATCCGGAAAAAATCCGCATCCTGGAAGAGGGCGGCATCCCCATTTACGAGCCGGGGCTCCAGGAGATGGTGCGCCGCAACGTGGCGGCCGGGCGCCTTCACTTCACCACCGACATCGAGAAGGCGGTCCAGCACGGCACCATCCAGTTCATCGCCGTCGGCACCCCGCCGGACGAGGACGGCTCTGCCGATCTCCAGTATGTCCTGGCAGCTGCCCGCAACATCGGCCGGCTCATGACCGACTACAAGGTGGTAGTGGACAAGAGCACCGTGCCGGTGGGCACCGCCGACAAGGTCAAGGCCGCCGTGGCCGACGAACTCCAGAAGCGGGGTGTGTCCATCCCCTACAGCGTGGTCTCCAACCCCGAGTTCCTGAAGGAAGGCGCGGCGGTGGACGACTTCATGCGCCCGGACCGCATCGTGGTCGGCGCCGAAGAAGAGCAGGCGATCCACCTGATGCGTGCCCTTTACGCCCCCTTCCAGCGCAACCACGAGCGCCTCATCGTTACCGATGTGAAGAGCGCCGAACTCACCAAGTACGCCGCCAATGCCATGCTGGCCACCCGCATCAGCTTCATGAACGAGCTGGCGAACCTGGCCGAGAAGCTGGGCGCCGACATCGAGATGGTGCGCCAGGGCATCGGCTCCGACCCCCGCATCGGCTACCACTTCCTGTACCCGGGCTGCGGCTACGGCGGCTCCTGCTTCCCCAAGGACGTCAAGGCTCTCATCAAGACGGCGGCCGACGACGCCGGCATCACCCTCAAGGTGCTCACCGCCGTCGAGGAAGCCAACGACGCCCAGAAGCACGTGCTGACCCAAAAGCTCCAGGCCCGCTTCGGCGACCTCAAGGGCAAGCACTTCGCCCTCTGGGGGCTGGCCTTCAAGCCCAACACCGACGACATGCGGGAAGCCCCGAGCCGGGAACTCATCGCCGACCTCTTCGCCGCCGGCGCCACGGTCACCGCCTACGATCCGGTGGCCATGCACGAGACCCAGCGCATCTTCGGGGACGAGCCGCGGCTCAAGTACGCCGAGAATCCGATGGGCGCCCTGGAAGGGGCCGACGCCCTGGTGATCGTTACCGAGTGGAAGGAATTCCGGTCCCCCGACTTCGATGCCATCAAGGCCAAGCTCAAGTACCCGGTCGTCTTTGATGGACGCAACCTCTACGATCCCAAGTTCGTACGTGGGCTGGGGGTCGAGTACTTCGCCATTGGACGGTAAGGGCATGTTGGAACAAGTGGCCAACGTCCGCCTGCTGGTGGTTGGCGACGTCATGCTCGACCGTTACTGGTTCGGCGAGGTGAGCCGCATTTCTCCTGAGGCCCCGGTGCCGGTGGTCAAGGTGGAACGCCAGGAAGAGCGCCTGGGCGGGGCCGCCAACGTGGCCCGCAACGCCGGTGCGGTGGGCGCTCGTACCGCGCTGCTGTCGGTGGTGGGCGACGACGAAGCCGGCCGCATCCTCGGCCGCCTTCTCAACGAGGGCGGCATCGACGCCAGCCTCCAGGTGGATTCTGAAATCGACACGACGGTGAAGTTGCGGGTCATCGGCCGCCAGCAGCAGTTGTTGCGCATCGACTTCGAAACGACACCGTCCCATGAAATTCTGCGGGCCAAGCTCCAGGAATTCGAGCGCCGGGTCGAGAACTGTGATGTTGTCATCCTGTCTGACTACGGCAAGGGAGGGCTCACCCACATTTCGGAAATGATCCGGCTCGCCCGGGCGGCCGGAAAGCCGGTGCTGGTGGATCCCAAGGGCGACGAATACGGCAAGTATGCCGGCGCCACGGTGATCACCCCGAACCGCTCCGAATTGCGGGAGGTGGTCGGCCGCTGGTCTTCGGAAGAGGAATTGGTCCGGAAGGCCCAGGCCCTGCGTGCTGACTTGGGGTTGGAAGCCCTGCTGGTGACCCGCAGTGAAGAGGGCATGACCCTGTTCCGCGACGGCGAGGTGATCCACCAGCCGGCCCAGGCCCGGGAAGTGTTCGATGTCTCCGGTGCCGGGGATACGGTCATCGCCACCCTGGCGGTGATGCTCGCTGCCGGTGCAGGATGGGCGGAAGCCATCCGCATCGCCAACGTGGCCGCCGGCATCGTGGTGGGCAAGCTGGGGACCGCCGTGGTCACCCGGGAAGAACTTCAAGCAGCCTTGTAAGGAAGAGCTTTATGTACATCGTCGTCACCGGCGCCGCCGGGTTCATCGGTTCCAATATCGTCAAGGCCCTCAACGACCGGGGCGTGACCAACATCATCGCGGTGGACAACCTCACCAAGGCGGACAAGTTCAAGAACCTGGTGGATTGCGAGATCGCCGATTACCTGGACAAGCACGACTTCATCGAGCGTATCCAGGCCGGCCATTTCGACGGCCAGGTGGATGCCATCTTCCACGAGGGCGCCTGTTCGGACACCATGGAGACCGACGGCCGCTACATGATGGAGAACAACTTCCGTTACTCCAGCATCCTCCTGGACTGGTGCCAGGAGCAGGAAGTCCAGTTCCTGTACGCCTCCAGTGCCGCTACCTACGGCGCCAGCAACGTCTTCAAGGAAGAGCGCCAGTACGAGGCGCCGCTGAACGTCTACGGCTACTCCAAGTTCCTGTTCGACCAGGTGGTGCGCCGCCGCCTGGCCGAAGATCCGTCCTCCCAGATCGTCGGCTTCCGCTACTTCAACGTCTATGGCCCCCGGGAGAACCACAAGGGGCGCATGGCTTCCGTGGCCTTCCACCACTTCCACCAGTTCCGGGCCGACGGCAAGGTCAAGCTTTTCGAGGGGTCCCATGGCTACGCCGATGGCGAGCAGCGCCGGGATTTCGTCTTCGTGGGCGATGTGGCCAAGGTCAATCTCTGGTTCCTGGACCATCCGGAAAAGTCCGGCATCTTCAATCTCGGCTCCGGCCGGGCCCAGAGCTTCAACGACGTGGCCGTGGCCACCGTCAATGGCTCCCGGCAGCTGAAGGGCGAAGCCCCCCTGAGTCTGGCTGAGCTGCGGGAAAAGGGCCTCCTCGAATACGTGCCTTTCCCCGAGGCTTTGAAGGGCAAGTACCAGGCCTTCACCCAGGGCGATCTCGCCAAGCTGCGGGCAGCCGGGTACGAGGCGCCCATGTCCACGGTGGAAGAGGGTGTCGCCCAGTACGTGAAGTGGTTGAACGCCAATGTATAAGACCCTGGAAGACTACGTCGGCGACACTCCCCTGGTGCTTCTAAAGCGCCTGCCGGGCAGCGAGGCCGAGCGTCGCAACAACGTGGTGCTGGCCAAGCTGGAAGGCAACAATCCCGCCGGTTCCGTGAAGGACCGGCCGGCCCTGGCCATGATCAACCGGGCAGAGGCCCGGGGCGACATCAAGCCCGGCGACACCCTGATCGAGGCCACCTCCGGCAACACCGGCATCGCCCTGGCCATGGCCGCGGCCATGAAGGGCTACAAGATGATCCTGGTGATGCCCGAGAACCAGAGCCTGGAGCGCCGCCAGACCATGGCCGCCTTCGGCGCCGACCTGGTGCTCACGCCCAAGGGCGGTGGCATGGAGCTGGCCCGGGACGTGGCCGAGCGCATGCGGGACGAGGGCAAGGGCATCATCCTCGACCAGTTCGCCAATCCGGACAACCCGCTCGCCCACTACGAGGGCACCGGGCCGGAAATCTGGCAGCAGACCGAGGGGCGCATCACCCATTTCGTTTCCAGCATGGGCACCACGGGCACCATCATGGGGACCTCCCGGTATCTCAAGGAAATGAATCCGGCCATCCAGATCATCGGCTGCCAGCCGGACGAGGGCAGCCAGATCCCCGGCATCCGCAAGTGGCCGGAAGCCTACCTGCCCAGGATTTTCGACCGCAGCCGGGTGGACCGGGTGGAGAACGTCAGCCAGGCCGCGGCCGAGGACATGACTCGCCGCCTTGCCCGGGAAGAGGGCATCTTTGCCGGCATCTCTTCCGGTGGCGCCATGGCCGTAGCCCTGCGTCTGGCCGTCGAGCTGGAGAATGCCGTCATCGTTTCCATCGTCTGCGACCGGGGCGACCGCTACCTGTCCACCGGCGTTTTCCCTGCCTGATGCATAGCCCCGTTCTCGTCTTCGATATCGAAACCATCCCCGACGTCGAGGGACTGCGCCGGCTCAACGACCTGCCGTCCGAGTTGTCCGATGCCGAGGTGGCGGAACTGGCCTTCCAGCAGCGCCGGGCCAAGAACGGTTCGGACTTCCTGCCCCACCACCTGCAGCGCATCGTCACCATCTCCT
>JBLNBI010000213.1:0-6587 GCA_050259815.1 Actinomycetota bacterium
CATCGGCATGACCACGTACTTGAAGCGGTCGTTGCCCGGCATGGTGATCAGGGCGCTGGAATTGGCGTCGTTGAAGCTCCACTGCACGTCGTCGTTGTGGAGGTTGTTGAGGACGTCCAGCAGGTAGCCGACGTTGAAGCCGATATCCAGGGGATCGCCGGAATAGTTCACCTCGATCTCTTCCTGGGCTTCTTCCTGCTCGGCGTTGGCGGCGATGAGCTTCAGGCTGTTCTCGCCCAGCACCACGCGCACGCCCCGGAACTTCTCGTTGGTCAGGATGGCGGCCCGCTGCATGGCCTGCAGGAGCAACTGACGGCCGCAGGTCATGTGGTTCTTGAGGGAGGCGGGGACGACCCGCTCGTAGTCCGGGAACTTGCCGTCGATGAGCTTGGAAACCAGGACCACGGAACCGAAGGCGAAACGCACCTGGTTCTGGGTCAGGGTGATGTGGAGCGGCTCGTCATTGTCGGCCAACAGGCGGTTCAATTCGAGGACGGTCTTGCGGGGAACGATCAGTTCCTGGCGGGGCAGTTCGGCGTCGATTTCGACGCTGGCGTAGGCCAGGCGGTGGCCGTCGGTGGCCACGGCCCGCAGTTCCTTGCCGTCCACCAGGAGCAGCAGACCGTTCAGGTAATAGCGCACGTCCTGGGCAGCCATGGAGTACTGGGTCTTGGCCAGGAGCTGGCGAAAGGATTTCTGGGTGAGCTGGATCTGCTTGGTGTCACCCTCGGCGATGACCATGCGGGGGAAATCGTCGGCCGGCAGGGTCTGGAGGCTGAAACGGCTCTTGCCGGCGCGGACCTGGAGGCGCTTGTCTTCCAGCACCAGGCTGACTTCGGCGGTATCCGGCAGGGAGCGCAGGATGTCCTGGAGCTTGCGGGCGCCCACGGTCACCGCGCCGTCACCCTCGCCACCGGCGCCGGCGGTGGACGTGGTGATCTGGATCTCGATGTCGGTCGCCAGCAGGGTCAGGTGGTCGCCCTTCTTTTCCAGGAGGACGTTGGACAGGATGGGCAGGGTGTGACGGCGTTCAACAATGCCGGAAACCGACTGCAGCGGGGCCAACAGGGTATCCCTTTGGGTTTTGATAAGAACCATATATCAAATTCCTATGTAAACTAGATTCGGAACAAGTCTGTGGATAACAGAACTTTCCAACATTGCTTCAAACACTTAAATCAAAAAATCGGTTCTGGAAAAAGCCGTTTTTTTCCTGTGGAAGAAACTCGAACAATTTATCCACAGGTCCGTTTTTCCCAGATCATTCACAATTGTCCGACAACTTTCCCACAGCTTTCTGACAAGCCCTATCCCTTCAGCACCTGCATCAGCACGTGCAGGTCGTGGTTCAGTTCATTGTCCTTGGTGCGCAGGCTGTCGATGGTCTTGACCGCATGGATCACCGTGGTGTGGTCCCGGCCGCCAAAGGCGTCGCCGATTTCCGGAAAACTGTGGGTCGTCACTTCCCGGCACAGCCACATGGCCACCTGCCGCGGCCGGGCGATGGCCCGGGTGCGCTTTTTGGAGAACAGATCGGCCACCTTGATCTTGTAATAGTCGGCCGTGGTTTTCTGGATATTTTCGATGCCCACGTTGCGGGCCGAACCGATGACGTCCTTCAGCGCTTCCTTGGTGAGATCCAGGGCGATGTCCCGGCCGTGGAAGGATGAGTAGGCCAGCACCTTCTTCAGCGCCCCTTCCAATTCCCGGACGTTCGACCGCAGATGCTTGGCGATGAAGAAAGCCACCTCGTCGTTCAGGAGGATGCCCTCGGCCTCCGCCTTCTTCTTCAGGATCGCCACCCGCATTTCCAGTTCCGGCGGCTCGATCTGCACCGTCAGGCCCCAGTCGAAGCGGGTCACCAGGCGGTCATCGAGGCCGTTGATGTCCTTGGGGTAGGTATCGCAGGTGATGATGATCTGCTTCTTGGCCTCGATCAGGGCGTTGAACAGGAAGAAAAACTCCTCCTGGGAGCGGTTCTTGCCATTGAAGAACTGCACGTCGTCCAGGAGCAGCACGTCCAGGGACCGGTACTGGCGCTTGAAACTGTCGAAGGATTTCTGCTGGTAAGCCCGCACCACGTCGGAGTAGTAATCCTCGGCATGGACGTAACGCACCACCTTTTCCGGCTGGTTGTCCAGGATGTGGTTGCCGATGGCGTGGATCAGGTGGGTCTTGCCGAGGCCCGCACCGCCGTAGATGAACAGCGGGTTGTAGGCGCCCCCCGGATTGTTGGCCACCTGAACGGCGGCCGCCCGGGCCAGGTCGTTGGCCTTGCCGACCACCAGATTGTCGAAGGTGAAGGCGCGAATGAGGCGGGATTTCTCGTAACCACCCGCCGGCCCAGGGGGCCGCGCGGCCGCGGGAACAGCTTCCGTCTCGGCCTTTCCCGGTACCGAACGGGCTTCGGTGCGAACCGGGGCGGGCGCGGCGGCCTTACGATCGGCCACGGACAGGGTGATGTTCACCGGTCCTTCGAAAAAGCTGTGGCCGTATTCCTCGATCCGGCTGAGGTAGCGATCCTTGACCCACTTCAGAATGAAGCTGTTGGGCGCCACCAGACGCAGGCCTTCCTGGGGCGATTCTTCGCCTTCCAATCGTAGAGGCTTGATCCAGGTATTGAACTGTTGTGGGGGCAGTTCCTGCTCGAAACGCTGCAGACAGGAATCCCAGAATCCGGACACGGCCAACAAAACTCCTCTTCGCCGATCAGCAGAAAGCTGTCGGAAACATACTAAGTCATTGAATTTATTGTAGCGGCTTCGAAACGGACCCGATGGCCGAAGCCCATAGCAAGTTGTTGATTTTACCCTTCCCGCCGGAAGTTATCCACAGCCTGCGCAAATATTTCGGAGTCGGGATGGGGTTAACTGGAAAAACCTGTGGGAAAGTTGTCGGGCGTTTGGGGGTTATTCCGTCAACTGGCCGTTGTGAATAAGTTATTCGACTTTGCTCCACAGCTTTCCAAGGCGGTTTTCCAGACCAGAATTTTGATCGTAACACCATGACGCTAAGGAACATTTCAGTTTTTTCCACAGCCTTGTTCCGCAGGTAGTCAACATAGCCGTTTTATATAGGGTTCTTATTCAAACCCCAACGCAGGCCGACCGGGCACCGGAGAAGGCCGACACCGGCGGCGAAAGTTTTCCCGTTTCCCTCCGACGTTGACAAAAACACCCGAGTCAAGGTGTAATTACGTGTTTATCTTCACCAATTTCAAGGAATTCACGACATGAAACGCACGTATCAACCGTCGGTCGTGCGCCGCAAGCGCACCCATGGCTTCCTGGTCCGCATGCGCACCAAGGGCGGCCGCAAGGTCATCGCTGCTCGCCGCTCCAAGGGCCGTCAACGCCTGGGCGTTTGAGAGCCGACAACGCGGCGAAGGGCGGATACCCCTTCGCCAGGCGCTATCGATTGACCAAAACGGATGAGTTTTCATCCGTTTTTGGTTTTAGGCGGGCGATTCGGGGTCAATTGCTCATGCTGCATTACCTTCCCCGGGAGGATGCCGCCGGCGATCCCCGCCTCGGGCTGGTGGTCGGCAAGAAGCTGTTGAAGGCCGCCGTCCGCCGCAATCTGGTCAAGCGCCTGGTGCGGGAACAGTTCCGCCTGCTGCGGCCCGGCCTGCCTCCCTGCGATCTGATTGTCCGCTTGGTCACCAAGCCCGGACAACTGGACCGCAAGGCCATCGCCGCCGAAGCGGTGGCTCTGTTCGGCAAGCTGGCCCAGCGCATGGCGAAGCCCGGCGGAGCCGACCGAAAATGAAAGCTTTTCTGGTTGCCCTGTTGCGGGCCTACCAGTACGCTATCAGCCCCCTCTTGGGGCGAAACTGCCGCTATGTTCCGAGCTGCTCGGAATATGCGGTGGAAGCAGTGCAAAAATATGGCGCCGCGCGTGGCGGCTGGCTGGGCCTGAAACGGGTCTGCCGCTGCCACCCCTGGCATCCCGGCGGGTACGATCCGGTGCCCTAGAAAGATTTACTGGCTATAACGAGAAAGCCGCGCATGGACAATCGACGCCTAATACTGGTCCTGATCTTCTGTTTCTCCACCTTCATGCTGTGGAGCAAGTGGCAGGAATTCAACCAGCCCAAGCCCCAGCCCGGCGCGACCGCCAATGCCCCGGCCACCGCCGGCAGCGCGGCTCCCCAGCCCTCTTCCAGCCTCCAGGCCGGCACCCCCGCCGCGCCAGTGGCAACCGCGGCTCCGGCTAATCCTGCCGCCGAAACCGTCCGCATCAAGACCGACCTGATGGAAGCCACCGTTTCCACTCTGGGCGGCGATCTGGTGGAACTGGAACTCCTCAAGTACCGGGCCCACGAGAGCAACGACAAGAATTTCGTCCTCCTCGATCCCAAGCACCATTACGTCGCCCAGAGTGGCCTCTCCGGCGACAGCCTGCCGAACCACCGTTCCCAGTTCAAGCTGGTCCCCGGCCCCCGGGAACTGGCTGACGGCGCCAACGAACTCAAGGTCCGCCTGGAAGCCGCCACGCCCGAGGGCATCAAGGTTGCCAAGGTCTACACCTTCAAGCGCGGTTCCTACCTGATCGACCTGGCCTGGGAAATCGACAACGGCAGCGGCAAGCCCATCACTCCCTACGCCTACTACCAGTTGCAGCGCGACAACGTGGCGCCGGCCGGCGAGTCCCGGATGGTGTCCACCTTCACCGGCCCGGCCGTCTACAACGAAACCGACAAGTATCAGAAGATCGATTTCAGCGACGTCGAAAAGGACAAGACCAAGTTCGCCGCCAACAAACCGGCGGCCGGCCGTACCGCCTCCGACGGCTGGCTGGGCATGGTCCAGCATTACTTTGTTTCCGCCTGGGTGCCCCATGGCAATAGCCCGCGGGAGTTCTATGTCCGCAAGGTGGAAGGCGCCGGCGAAGTGTTCCAGGCCGGCCTGATCCTGCCCATGGCCCAGGTTGCCCCGGGCGCCAAGGCGACCACCGACGTGGGCTTCTACGCCGGTCCCCAGGAGCAGGAACGCCTCAAGGAAATCGCCCCGGGCCTCGACCTGGTGGTGGATTACGGCTGGCTGACCCTGGTCGCCAAGCCCATCTTCTGGGCCCTGGAAGCCATCCACAAGCTGGTGGGCAACTGGGGTTGGTCCATCATCATCCTGACCATCGGCATCAAGGCCATCTTCTTCCCCCTCTCGGCCGCTTCCTACAAGTCCATGGCCAAGATGCGGACCCTGACGCCGCGCCTGGCGCAGCTGAAGGAGCGCTTCGGCGACGATCGCCAGCGCCTCAACCAGGAGATGATGAAGCTGTACCAGACCGAGAAGGTCAATCCCCTGGGCGGCTGCCTGCCCATCATGGTCCAGATCCCGGTGTTCATCGCCCTCTACTGGGTGCTGCTGGGCGCCGTGGAAATGCGCGGCGCGCCCTGGCTGGGCTGGATTCACGACCTGACCGCTTCCGATCCGTTCTACATCCTGCCGGTGATCATGGTCGCCACCATGCTCATCCAGACCAAGCTGAACCCGACTCCGCCGGATCCCATGCAGGCCAAAGTCATGATGTTCATGCCTTTCATGTTCGGCTTCATGTTCTTCTTCTTCCCGGCCGGCCTGGTGCTCTACTGGGTGGTGAACAACATCCTGTCCATCGCCCAGCAGTGGCAGATCACCCGCATGATCGAAGCCGGCGGCAAGGCCGCCAATGACGCCAAGGCCTGACACCGTCGCGGCCATCGCCACGGCCCCCGGCCGTGGCGGCATCGGCGTGGTCCGGGTGTCGGGCAGCGACCTGCTGCCCTTCGCCCTGGCCCTCACCGGCAAGACCCCCTCTTCCATTAGGCCCCGTTACGCCACCCTGGCCGACTTCAAGGCGGCGGACGGCAGCGTCATCGATTCCGGGCTGATTCTCCATTTCCCCGGACCCAATTCCTTCACCGGCGAGGATGTGCTCGAACTCCAGGGCCATGGCGGCCCGGTGGTCATGCAGATGCTCCTCTCCCGCTGCCTGGACCTGGGCGCCCGCCTGGCCGAGCCCGGGGAATTCAGCCGCCGCGCCTTCCTGAATGGCAAGCTGGACCTGGCCCAGGCGGAAGCCGTCGCCGACCTGATCGACGCCGCCACCGCCTCCGCCGCCCGCTCCGCCGTGCGCTCCCTCCAGGGCGAATTCTCCAAGGCCATCCACGGCCTCACCGATGAGCTCATCAACCTGCGCATGCTGGTGGAGGCGACCCTGGATTTCCCCGAGGAGGAAATCGACTTCCTCCAGGCCGCCGATGCCTTCGGGCGGCTGGAGCGACTCCAGTCCAAACTCGCCGAAATCTTCGATCGGGCGGGCCAGGGCAAGCTGCTCCAGTCCGGGTTGCATGTGGTCCTGGCCGGCCAGCCCAATGTGGGCAAGTCGTCCCTCCTGAACCGCCTGGCCGGCGACGAGTTGGCCATCGTCACCCCCATTGCCGGCACCACCCGGGACGCCCTCAAATCCTCCATCCAGATCGAGGGCATCCCCCTCCACATCATCGACACCGCTGGCCTCCGGGAGACCGAGGACGAGGTGGAGAAGATCGGCATCGAACGCACCTGGAAGGAGATCGAGCGGGCCGACCTGGTGCTCCTCCTGGT